>JAKAOI010000306.1 GCA_021812265.1 Chloroflexota bacterium
AGTGTGCGAGAAAGCCAGCCATTATTGCGGCAAGCATTCGATTATGGGCCGTAAGAGTCGATCGATTGCCGTCTGAGTGTGTATTTGTTTCATCTTTGTCTTGTGGTAGTAGTATTTGCAGTATTTTTTCGCTAAGATGTAGTTCTTGGATAGGTAAAGGAGGAACGTCAACTGGCGCTCAGTTAGATCAAGGTATATTTCGGAAAGAGAACCAGGATATGTCGTTTTACTAATATGTAATAAATATGCTATATCTTCTCTATCAAGTTTGAACATAGCATTTTGACTGTTCATGAAAAATCCTCTCTAAAACTAACTCTATGAATTAATGTAAATTAAAATCAATGTGTAAATGATCTTTATCATATTACTCTCGTTCTAGCGCGCCATGCTCAGAGGTTCTCTGAAAGAATATTTGGCTGTGGTGAACATACAGGTTAATGGTAGTTATCACATCAAAAAAACTTGCAAATGTGTCTCCTTTCATTTCCTTTCAATCAAAGACTGTTGCCTAGGATATCGAATATCACTGATTGGTGTATTTTGAGGCGAACAAATAAAAAAATTTGATTGATTCCATTCGCCTAACTATTTCTCAAACATGATTATAACCGTCTGAAACCAGGCTGTCAAGATATACAAATAGGAAACGGCGATAATTATGAGTAAGTAAACTGAAGGACATGAGCAGGATATTGAGGATGGTCGTGATAAAGGGGAGATTCAGTGGATATGTGCGGCATGCGCTTTGATTCAATTTGCTGCAGTTTAATGATCTATCCCCAGATATAATAACCTATTGCGAATTATTATTTGCAGTGATACATTATCTAATATATGGTGTTTCCCAAACAGTACGGTTGGGCGGAATATTCAAAGGAACTTTTCATTATGCAACTCATGTACACAACTTTCTTCGACGCCTCTTTTATCGTATCGGGTATTGCTGCGATTACTTTTTTTTTATACGCGCTTCGTAATTATCGGGGAGCAAAATCTCCAAAAAACGCTTCCGGTGATAAAATTTCCCGAGTTGTTTCAATAGTCCCCGCGCCAGCGCAAGGGAGCAGCCGGCAACTGCGGCCGTTAAGCTTCTTTGTGCAGTTTGTGTCTGCGCAAATAGATATCTTGCATCTATCTATGCGCAAAAACCGGCCATCCAGCGTTAACCTTGAAGCAGACGCTGATACGGAATATGAGATGGCGGATACAGCCTTGGCGATGCAGCCGGATGTAATTGCTCTCGGCAGGCTTGGAATGGTTTTTATGTGGACCCTTGCGTTTACGCTTGCCATGGTAATGCTGTTTCGAACATTGATTACTCATCATGCTCCATGGGTGAATATGTATGAGGCAACAATTGCTCTTGCCTGTTTTTTAACTATTGTCTATCTCATTTTTGCTATACGCTACCATACCAATGCGCTTGGTGTATTTGTGGCAACTGCCAGTTTTCTGTTGCTGCTATACGCGCAGTGGGTTGGGGTTGCCTATAATCAAGCTCAGCCACTGGAGTTTGGGCAGATAACTCCTGCGTTGCAAGATAATCCAATTTTGGCGCTGCATGTTTCCATGATGATAATATCGTATGCGTTTCTTATGGTCTCTTTTGGCTGTGCATTAATTATGCTGGCGCAAGGAGATAGCGGCGCTGTCCGCTATTCTTGGCTGCCATCCTTTGAAGCCGCCGATGATTTAGGATATCGCGCGGTAATAGTTGGTTTTCCGTTGCTGGCGATTGGGATAATTTTAGGCGCGTATTGGGCAAATTACGCATGGGGACATTATTGGAGCTGGGATCCGAAAGAGACATCTGCGCTGATAACATGGCTGGTATACGCCGTTTACTTGCATTTGCGGGGAATTTACAGCATTCGCGGCCGATTTATAGCGTGGGTGCTGGTAGCAGGGTTTGTCGCAACACTGTTTACCTATATTGGTGTCAGCTTTTTAGTGCCTGGGCTGCATAGCTATGGGGGTGTGTAATATTTGGCGCGCCTGATAGGAATCGAACCTACGACCCACCGCTTAGAAGGCGGTTGCTCTATCCTCTGAGCTACAGGCGCGTATTTGGAATGCCAATATTAAGTATATACTATTTTATCTACTAGTTCAAATGGTATTTTAGCGGCGCACGTTAGCATATAAAATTGCTATTAGGGTAACTTTTATATGATTCGTGCGTCATACATAATGTTATCACTATTTTGCCGCTGCAGAATTGTACACAGTGTGCTTTTTCTGGCATATTGTAATAAAGCTTAACGTGTTATTTTTTTAATATTGTTATTATCACATATGTCTATCGTGACATTTTGTGAAGGAGTTTATTTTTGTGAGCAGAAACGTAAACAATAATTCACATAATCGCCGCAATGATGATTTTCCAGCAAACAGTAAGAAGAAATCATCAGGCTCATCCCATTCTTCTTCACAAAGTTTTTCTCGGCAATTTGCGCCAAAAGCATTTCCTCAGTCAAGTAATAGCAGCAGCAGTGGCGGCAATAATGCGTCAAAAAATAAAAATGACTCCGGGCCTTCGCGTTCACGGTATTATCGATCTGATTATAATTCCCAACGATACCATCAAGAAGGATATGAATCTAGCGAATATGCCCGATACTCCGATGAATATAGCGCTCGCAGCAGAAATGAGCGGAGTGATTTAAACCAAAGGCGTAGTGTGGATGATGGTTATTCCGGCAGAAGCGCAGCTAGAGCAAATGACCCATGGAGCCGGAATTGGAGTTATGACTACGATGACGACGCATATTCGGATTCTGACGCTTTTGAACGTGATGATTTCAGCAGAAGTTATCAGCGAATGAGCAGAACTGAATGGGGCCGCATGCCCGATTCTTATACCGCCGCATCGGTTGCAATAGTTGTCGATCCATCACTGAAAAAACAAAAAACGGCCAAAAAACAAAAAAATCCCTATGTTCAATTTGCCATCTGGGCGCGATCTGGCTTTTCATCTGCAAAACTACCCACAAAAAAAGCAATAAATATTGTTTTACTCACTACAATTCTTGGGGCTTTAGTACTAAGTGTTATTTCACCTGCAGTTACCGCTTATAAAGATTACAAAACACTTACAGGTCTGATTAAAAGTGGCGAAACATCATTAATTGCTGCTTTTACTGAAATTGGCTTCTCTACCAAAACAAGCTCTGCCAGCGCTGCATCTGTAACACCGCAGCAAATGCAAATTGCGCAAAATGATGTAAATGTTGCTTTAGCTGATTTTACAGAATTGCATGCGAGGTTAAGCAATCCAGATTATATATTGCAATTAGGCATGGGGCTTCCCAGCATTGGCTCAGTTCTTAAAACAGCTGCGCCGCTTACTCAAATTGCCGTAGACGCCGTGATAATGGTAAGTAAAGGCTTGCCAACATTTGCAGCAGCAGCGAAGCTAATGAAAACTTCACCGCTGTCATCAACTTCGGTTACGCAAAACAGCGCTCCGATATTAACAAGTCAAGATATTGCTACTATGCAGAATTTTATCCTTAGTATTGCTCCGCAAGTAAACGATATTCTTGCAGTTTTATCGCAAACCCCACCGAGTGATATTATTGCGGCAATCGGCAAGTTTTCACCTAAATATGCTGCGGATATCGGGCCATTTCTGGCATTGGCGCCGCAGTTGCCAAACGCGCTAGCCACTGTAGCGCAATTTTTGCAGATTGCCCCGTCAGTATTAGGGATAAGTAACGGTCCGGTGGGATATTTGTTGATGA
>JAKAOI010000307.1 GCA_021812265.1 Chloroflexota bacterium
GTTTTCGGCGCATATTTTAGCGCGCGCCATTACCGAAAAAGCAAAAGCGGCGCATTTGCCGCTGTATAGCGCAGATAATTTTTATGAAGACTTTGGCAAAGGCGCCAGCGCTGATGTGCGCGTTCCCAGCGGCACAGTTACTGTAGCTGTTGGCAATAAAACGTATATGGCGAATCTTGCCATTGATCTGCCGGATGTGTTGCTGCGCCAACGGGAAGTATTTACAGCGGAAGGAGCAATTGCCAGCTTTTATGCGCTGAATGGCCGCGCGGCGGGGTTGTTGATTCTGTCGGATGTGATTCGACCGCAAGCGCCGCAATTAGTTGGGCGCTTAAAAGCATTGGGTATACAGGAGACGGTTTTGCTTACCGGTGACAGTGAAATTGCGGCAGATAATATTGGCGCGCAGGCGGGAATAGACAGAATAGCGGCTAAATGCTTACCCGAAGATAAAGTGCGGATTGTCAGAGAGATTGAGCGATCCGGAAAACGCGCCTTGATGGTTGGTGACGGTGTGAATGATGCGCCGGCGCTGGCTTCGGCGACTGTTGGCATGGCGATTGGGGCGGAAGGTTTCACTGCGGCGTCTTCTGCCGCCGACGCTGTGTTGCTTTCTTCGGATATTACGCACATTGCGTTTGCTGTGCGGCAAGGGAAATGGTCTTTGCATATCGCCAAGCAAGGGATTTTTGCCGGAATGGGATTAAGCGCGGTGGCCATGTTGTTTGCGGCGTTTGGGTATATCGATCCGCCAATTGGGGCAATTTTGCAAGAGTGTATTGATGTGCTTGTTATTATGAATGCGCTGCGCGCCAGAAATATTCCGGCGGGATATTTTCGATGAAGCAATGTGCCGCGCGGGCTATGCTTCATTGGGCAGCAATTCTTCGCAGCGCAAATCATCAAACGCCATAAACGCGCGTTCTAGGTTATGCCACCAAACGCGCGGAGGCAGGCCGCTTTCCCATTGTAATAAAGGGGTAAACAGCCGCTTTATGACCGAATACCGGTAACTGAGCCAGCAATCTTCCCAAGAGTATTGTTGCACACCATGCGCGAGCAGCGTTTCATGGTAGCGCTGCAGCATTTCGCGTTCCAACTCATTTCGGCGGTCTGGGTACCATCCCAGCGCAATCATAAACGCGAGGTCATTAGTTGCGGAATCTATCGTCCAAAATTCCCAATCAATTAAAATAGTTCTGTGTGTTTGTGGATCAATGGGATTTAAGAAATTCCAGCTGTGCGCGTCGCCGTGAACTAAGGTAACTTGGCCGTCGCGCTGTTGAATCATCAGGTTGGCGTAAAAATTCATGGCGCGCTGCAAATGATTGCGCCGATATTGCGGCAATCTATCGCCTAATTCGCCCATAAATTCCTGAAGTTTTGCTGCAAGGATGCGAGCGCGTTTTTGGATGCGCACATCATTATATATTTTGCCGATAGTTTTACCCAGCCGGGAATCATTCCACCAAAAGGCATGAAACTCTGCTAACGTGATGATATTTGCCAAGCTTTGGTCTTTTGTTGGGGGCAACGGATGCTTTGCCTGCATATGCGAGCGTGATAAATCATCCATAAGTATATGCAATTTACCCAATTCGGGATGATAAAACATATCATAACAGCGGGGAACCGGCGGATTGTTCATTTCTGCCGCCACGCGCTGATAAAAATCATATTCCTTTTTGCTGAGGATGGCGAACTGATCTTTTGGTGTATCGGGCAGGGTATATTTTATAATCAAGTTACGTGGCGCCGAACTGGACGCATTTGGGGTATATGTGAGGGAAAGGCGCAGCAGATTAGAAAGATTGGTTGCCTTCCATTCCTCTATTTTTACAGAGCGGACAGACCCGCCAGATAACGCGCCGCTGCCGGTTAATTTTTCGGTTAACCAGCGCGGTGTTATCTGTTTCGATTGCGTAATAAGATATGAAGAAGACACGGGAGATGTTTTCTGTCGCAATAGCAGTTTGCTCCAAAACAAAAAATTAAAAATACCAACAAAGATTGAGCTATGCGCTATCTCATCAGAAGTATTCTTAAAAAAACACCGCGCGTATATGAGAATTTATGGAAAGGTATATTATCCCAATTCATAATCCGCTTCATCATCATCATCAATGAAGCCTTCGGAGCCGCAAGATCCAGCGGATCCCCAGCTGCCGGCAGATTCACTGACAAACAGCGCTTCATTCAGCTTTGTAATTACCAAGCCGGCAGCTTCTAATAGCGAGGAAGGCTCACCATCTTCATCGATGAATTCGCCATCGGGTAAAAATCTGCCGAGGGTGTAGCCATGCATATCGAGCAGCAACGAATTATATTGTTTCGCAACTTGTTCGCCAGCGGCGTTAAACACCGAACCCGTAGTATCAGCGCTGCCTGCAAGCAGACCATTGCTGTTATAAAACAAATTTTTTATAGAACTTCCGATTAAATGACCGTCGCGGTCAAAATACCTTACAGTATCGCCCTTGACACTGCGGTAACCGCGTTGTTTCAGCGAGTTCCGCAGGATTTTCATTCTATTTCCCCCTATTTGTTTGGCTGTATTTGTGGTATGTATGCGCCTGATCGGCTCTGAAAGGCCGGCGCTACCAGTATAGCATACACCAACAAAAAAAATCAAGGGTAGGCCAATCCGGCCCCGAAAGACCGGCGCTACACGTTATGGCGCTGTACGAACAAGATTACGAATCAGGGTTTCAATCCTCACCGGCCCCGAAAGACCGGCGCTACCTTTATTGACAATTTCCATATCGCCGGTCTGATACTGTTTCAATCCTCACCGGCCCCGAAAGACCGGCGCTACGCCCAAAAGGAGGCTGCCCAAAAGGCAGCCGACACTCGTTTCAATCCTCACCGGCCCCGAAAGACCGGCGCTACTATGCGAGTTTGTTCATTAGATTGCTCCTTGTGCGGTTTCAATCCTCACCGGCCCCGAAAGACCGGCGCTACATTCCATTCTATTTCCATATCAGCCACTACAAAACGTTTCAATCCTCACCGGCCCCGAAAGACCGGCGCTACATTGTAGCCCTTTTAGAGGGCACCACCTACGCCCGTTTCAATCCTCACCGGCCCCGAAAGACCGGCGCTACATTTCCATCGCGCCCGCCGCGCCAGACTCATTTGGTTTCAATCCTCACCGGCCCCGAAAGACCGGCGCTACAAACTGCCGGGCAAGTGGAGCTTTCAGTTAGAAACGGGTTTCAATCCTCACCGGCCCCGAAAGACCGGCGCTACATCCGCGGCCGACAGTTACAATATACGACAGATTCGTTTCAATCCTCACCGGCCCCGAAAGACCGGCGCTACAGCGTATACCACCCGTGAGGAATGGGTGGCAATGTTACGTTTCAATCCTCACCGGCCCCGAAAGACCGGCGCTACCAGGTGAGTCATGTTTCAGGGTCGCTGTTGCACAAGGTTTCAATCCTCACCGGCCCCGAAAGACCGGCGCTACTGCGCTGAGTAGCATGGCAACATCCATCGACAAAACGTTTCAATCCTCACCGGCCCCGAAAGACCGGCGCTACAATATGAATTAGTTGCCTGTTATCCATCCACCATGTTTCAATCCTCACCGGCCCCGAAAGACCGGCGCTACGATTCTATCTCTCGCGTATACACGCGAGATTTATTGTTTCAATCCTCACCGGCCCCGAAAGACCGGCGCTACACCAATCTCTCAAGCGGCTCACGGCCGCCTTTGATACGTTTCAATCCTCACCGGCCCCGAA
>JAKAOI010000308.1 GCA_021812265.1 Chloroflexota bacterium
CTTGGGAGAGAACGGACAAGAGGAAATTCTTCCCGCAAGATATGAGAAGATCGTCCCTTAATCAGTCGATGGATGTCTTCTGGTTTGGTGTAGGGATTGGCTCGGACAAAGAGATGCACATGATCGGGCTGGATGGCCAATTCACATATTTCCCATTCATGCTCAAAACACACCTCACGAATGATTTCCTCAAGTCTTTGAGCGAAACGGTCTACTAAAATTTTTCTTCGTCTCCTGGGACACCAAATGATATGGTAGACTACCAGATGAACGGAATGATAATCATGTCGATATTCCATATCTACATGTATCACTTGTCAACATTTTTGTCAAGGTAGACCCATTCATCCCTCCGCTTAAAAGCGGGGGCTTTCTGGGTCGATGGTGTAATCGGCAATATCACATATGAACATCTTCATTATAGCGCTTTTTGAACTGAATGATAACGTAAACAAATTTAGGAAAAACCGGCCAAAACACTTGAAAATAATTTTAAAACGTGTTATTATTTTAGTATGTTCTTAAAAAATAATATGTTTTGTTTTTTAAGAACATACCACAAACGTAACATATTACCTACGCGCTGCAAGTAACCCAAAATACAATGCGCTGCTATGTATAAAGAGCTAAAGAGCTGCGGCATTATCAACTCTTTGTAAGAGCTTTCACATTTCACTCAGATAGAAAGGCTGCTATGGCTTCAATTGATGAAAATGACAACACCATTCCCATCCTTCCCGCGGATGTTCCGGTGCCGGAACCGGAGCTGCCGGATACGTTGGTTGTGAACACGTTAGAACAGTTTCACGCGCTCAGTGATTCAACAAGATACAGCATTATCGGTTTATTAAATCAAAAACCGCAAACTGCTAAACAGATTGCTACAGCAATACACATTTCTACGGGATCTGCCGGGCATCACCTGCAAGTGCTGGAAACCGCCGGATATATCAAAGTTATTGCTAAGCGGCAGGTAAAAGGAATAATCGCAAAATATTACTCACGAACCGCCAAAACATTTGTCTTTGAATTTCCAAATTCTCCGGAGATTTCGGCAAGTTTTGCCGCCGATATATTGGCGCAAGCAAAACGAGAGTTAACGCGCATGAAAAATGCTGCGCCGGCAATACAAAAATTGAACTCCATCAGCAGCGGATTTCCGCATTCACGGATATCGCCGGAGCGCGCGCAATATTACGTTAAAAAAATAAATGAACTTCTGGATGAATTCACGCATGAGCCATCGGACGAAAACGGAGAATTATTCGGGTTTCTGTATATATTTTTCCCTGCCGGGTATCAGGAATCCATGAAAAAAGAAACAGGTGAACTGAATGACAACAAATGAACCGCAGGAATTGCTTCCGCAAACAAAAGCTGTGCATCCGCCGCTGTGGCGCAACCGGAATTATATGCTGCTGTGGGTTGGGCAAACTATTTCAGCGATAGGCAACAACATCACAACCATTGCGCTGCCGCTGCTGATTTTAGATTTAACGAATTCGCCATCCACTGCAGGATTTGCTGAAGCATTGCGCGCGACGCCATATTTATTTCTTAGTTTACCTGTTGGCGCTTTCATCGACGCATGGAACCGCAAAAGAGTCATGATTATTTGCGATTTAGGCCGCGCCGCAGCGCTTTCCTCCATCGTCATAGCGCTGGCGCTGCATGTATTGACAATAACACAAATATATATTGTAGCCATAATCGGCGGAACACTCTTTGTATTTTTCGATTTAGCGGAGGTTTCCAGCTTAGCTCGGGTAGTGCCTAAAGAACAATTACCGCAGGCAAGCGGCCAAAACCAAGCGACATTCGGCATAGCGACGCTCATCGGCGCCCCATTGGGCGGCGCAATTTATTCAATTGGCCAAATATTTCCATTTTTAGGCAATGTAATCGGCTACACCGGCTCAGCAATCTCGCTGATGGCCATAAAAATAAAGTTTCAAGATGAACGGGCAGCCAAACAAAAATCTAATTTACTCAAAGATATTGCAGAAGGCATAAGCTGGCTGTGGAAACAACCACTCATCCGCTACATGGCGTTTCTTACAGGATCATTAAACTTAATTGAATCGGGATTATTTTTAGCGCTGATAGTTATTGCCAGAGCGCATGGCGCAACTCCGGTAGAAATCGGCTTTATCGGTTCTATTGTTGCGGTCGGCGGTATTATAGGTTCAATAATAGGAGCCTTTATTCAACAAAAATTTACTTTTGGGCAGGTTATTATAGCGACTTTATGGATTCAAGGGGCGGCTATCGCATTAACAATTGTGTCGGCAAATTTCATATTGCTTGGTCTTTTTGCGGGTATTGCAGTAATGATGGGGCCAATTTATAACGTAGTGCAGTTCAGTTACCGAATTTCATTGATTCCAGACCAGTTGCAAGGGAGAGTAAACAGCGTATTCCGGCTGCTGGCGTATGGCGGCATACCTATCGGCGAAGCGCTTACAGGTGTAGGGTTGCAATACCTTGGTCCGATTCGTTTAATCATTATTATGACAAGTTTGGTGGGCGTCGTTGCAGTAATTACCTCTTTCAATTCGCTGGTGCGAAAAGCAAACCCGATAACGGCAAACGCCAAAGCATAAATAGGAAAAGTTTCCCTGTTTTATTACGGTAAAGCTGTATAATACACTTGAAGCGCTGAAACATTCCGGCAGAAACTATCAAATGTATCACTGGTTTTCACAGTCACTGCCACAAAAGCCGAATTGGCGCCAAGATTGCGAATATTGAAAATCAGACGGAGCAAATTATAGCAGCGGGAAAGAAGGATCTTTCCCTTCAAAATTGCGTATCTCACGCCGGCAGTTCTGCCGCCAACATCACGGCGGCTTGTATCATCCCGGCGTTTCAATTCGCTAAACATACGTTGCTGCTGCCGCCGGGCGCAGCGCTGGCATACCTGCCGAAAAGAGCTGCGCAGTTTTTATACCGAAATTCATTTCGGGAAAACGCGCCGGTATTTTGATGAAAGGATCATATCAAATCAGCGATATGCCCGAACCCATGCAAAAAGATGAATCTGTAAAAACATATATACAGCAAACAAAAACCTCACCCTTGACCGAACAAGAATATTCGGAGCTGAAAAAGAAAAAAAACAAGGTGTTTGAAGAGCCGTACTATGTGCGGCGCATGATTGGAGAAAATCGGCTGAAATTTGTACATTACCTCATTGAACATGGGGAACTCAGTGAAAACACCCGAGATCAAGAGAGTGATGTTCTCTGATAATCACCACTCTTGCCGCCGGTTTTGCTGATAAGGGCAATTTCTTTGATAAGGCAGCCCTTATCAACACCTTTCACCATATCATATAACGCCAGCGCAGCTGCGCTTACCGCTGTCAGCGCCTCCATTTCCACTCCGGTCCGCGCATAAGTGGCAACCTGAGCGTGTATGGTAACCGTTAACGCCGCTTCATCTTGCTGAAAGGTAATTTCAATGCTGCTTAGCGGAATCGGATGACATAAGGGAATAATACGAGATGTGTCTTTTGCCGCCATTATTCCTGCAATGCGAGCCACCGCTAACGCAGAGCCTTTTTTCAATTCCCCGCGCTGCAATGCGGAAAACGCTTTTGCTGTTAACAGCACAACTCCGCTGGCGATGGCAGTGCGGTTTGTTGCTTCTTTAAAGGAAATATCTACCATCCGGGCATCCCCGTCAGCAGATACATGCGTCAGTTCTTTGATATCATCTTGATGAGACATTTGCTATTA
>JAKAOI010000309.1:0-483 GCA_021812265.1 Chloroflexota bacterium
AGCGCCAACAGTCAATCCCACAACCAGCGGTATGAGTCTTACTCCTGATCCCATTGCGTTAATGCCTTGGACTCCTTGGAAATATTGCGGCAACGTAAACATGACACCCACCATCGACAATACTAACACGGCGGCAAGCAGCACACCCCAAGTAAACGAGGTCGAGCGAAAAAGGGTTAAATCCACTAATGGCTGTCCATGTGGCCGGCCGCCAAGCCATCTCTCCCAGAAAAAAAATCCAGCAAGTACAATGACACCGGCAATCATTGGAATCACTGCGCTGGGATCAGTCCAGCCGCTATGTCCGGCTTCAATCAGCCCATACGTTAAGCTCACCAATCCGCCAGTTGAGAATAAAACGCCCAGCACATCAAAGGATGGCAGAACCGGCGCGCGCGATTCAGGTATGATCATCAATGTTGCTAAAAGACCAATGAGCGCAACCGGCGCATTAATAAGAAAAACCCATCCCCACAGATCGGA
>JAKAOI010000309.1:493-3011 GCA_021812265.1 Chloroflexota bacterium
GATCTCCAGAATTGGCCCGATTGGCATCGACAAAAAATTGGCAATACCCCATATTGCTACGGCCTTTGGGCGTTCTTCCTCTGTAAAGAGAACCGTCATCGTTGATACTGCCATGACGACGATGCCCGCGCCTGCCACTCCTAAAATAGTTCTGGCTGCAATGAATTCACCGGGTGTTTGTGAATAAGCGCTGGCTATTGAGCCGCAGCCAAATAGTAATAACGCCATCAGCATGACTTTTTTACGGCCAAAACGATCCCCAAGCAATCCCGCCGGCAGCATCGCAGCAGCTAACGTTAACAGGTATCCTGAAGAAAACCATTGTAGATCCGATTCTTTCGCGTTGAGCGCAGTTGCAAGTGTTGGAATAGCCACACTCAAGATTGTGGCGTCCAGTCCAACTGCTAAAACCGCAAGCGTCAACGCGCCCAGCGCCCACCATTTGCTGTTCGTATTTGATTTCATGGTATTAACCACCTTTATAATGTTTCTATCTTTTTATAGTATATACCAAAAGATAGTTAATGTCAATATTATAAATTTGAGAAAGTGGTGTCTCTCAAGCGCTTTTTCATCTTTTCTGAGGCATAATTGCCGATATTCCGGATAAGAGATACAATGAAATGAGATATTTGCGGCAATCCGACGCACAATATTGTTATTTCTGGGATAGAAGGGGTGGTGTCTGCTATAGATGATGATTGTGCTTCATCTGTTGCGGAAATAGTACAGATGTTATGAGCGGTAAAAAATCTCTCTGGGAAAAATATTATTCTTATGCGTCACATACAATACAGAAAAACGAAGGCGTACAAAACGGATATACATACGCTCGCAAAATAACCCAAGTAATTTGGGATACCCCTTTTGTAAAACGCATCCGCATAGTGTTCAGCAATGAGCAAGTAGATATTCGTATCAGTTTGGCAGTTATTATTGGGGGCACAGCAAGCCTAACAGCATTTATTGCGATACTGTTTCAGATTTTAGGGCCGTTTTCTAACGTTGAAATACTCTATCTGCCCTTTATTGCCATGCTGGGATATCACTGGAACTGGCGGCATGGATCCGGCGCAGCTTTTTGTTCAATATTGTTTGTATATATTTTTTTGATGCCTCCGGACGGTATTTTAAAGCCGTTAACACACATTGAAACGGCGCAGATTATCGTTTCAATTTTTGCAATGATTTTTATTTTATCTTTAGCGCAACTTGCCCGAATGGGTAGAATTGTCACTGAAAAAGAAGCCGGCCGGGTTAAGGCGTTAAATGCTGTCGGCGTTGCCCTAGCGCAAACTTTCGATGAAGAGCATTTGTTGAATATGATTGCCAGTGTTTCCATTGAACTGACCGGCGCCACTTTTGCAGCGTTTACGCTGCGACCGGTAGATTCTTCGGGAACACCGCTGGTTGAATCACGCGGCAATTTATTTCAATTGGCGGCGGTTGTTGGTGTGACTCCGGAAGAAGCAGAAGCCTTGCGCCGAGTGGCGTTGGGCGGCAGAGGAGAACTTGAGCCGATATTTCATCAGGGGATTAGCGTTCGGGTAGATGATATGTTCGATGTATACGCTAAAAGAGCTGAATCGGCGCATGTATTGTATATTAATATAAAGCATACCGCGCCCGAGATGGTTGGTATGCCTCGCAATCATCCAATGTTCCGGAGCTTTTTGGGATCCCCCTTGATAGACCGTAAAAACAGAGTGCGCGGCGGTTTGCTGTTAGGACACCCGGATCCGCATAAATTTACGCAGGATGATGAGGCGCTGCTGAATGGGTTAGCGGCGCAAGCGATGGTTGCTTTGGAAAACGCGCGGATGTTTCGGACGGAAATTGCCCAAGCAAAAGAACTGGACACTATATTTGAGAATATTTCTGATGGGGTGCTGCTTGTAAATGAACGCGGTGAAGCGCTGCGAGAAAATAATGCAGCCAAATTGCTTCGTTCTACTATATTAAATGACGCGGGAGAAGATATTCACGCTAAATTTGAGATAATACCCGCAAAAAAAACAATCAAAGACGGTTCATATCAAAGTGAGCCGATTGTTTTTGAGGACGCATCAGGGGTACTGCGGGAATTTTCTGTCAGCGCCACACGCTTTGAACTTGAAGACACCGAATCGTTATTAGCGCGCCGCGCCCATAAGTTAAACGGCGCGCAAATACAAACGCTGGGTGTGGTAATTATGTGGCATGATGTTACAGAGATCCGGCGGCTGCTAGAGGAACAAAAAGCGCGCGCGTCCGCAGAAGCGCGCAAAGAGTTGCTGCAAACCATTATAGACGAACAGCCCAGCGGGGTATATTTAGTGCGCGGAAAAAACGCCGAATTGATGCTGGCCAATCGCGCCGCCATGGAAATTTGGGGCGCGGAATGGAAAATGAATCAACCGCTGCAAGATTTTATGAGTGAAAATTCTATTGCCGTCTACAAATCTCATGGGCGTGCGCTGCAATTTGAGGAATTAGGCACAATCCGCTCTTTGCGTTCCGATAACGCCGCCAATCACTT
>JAKAOI010000309.1:3021-3726 GCA_021812265.1 Chloroflexota bacterium
TCCGATCTTCCGCAGAAAAGACGGAACAGAAAAAGCAGTGTTGTTTAGCGCAGTTCCCATGGATAAACAAATTTTGCACTGGACGATGATTGGCGCGCTGAACGAATCTGATATACAGCTTGAACCCGTTTCGTTGGTAGTTTTGCAGGATATTTCAGCAATGAAAGAAGCAGAAAACACAAAAGACCAATTTATTACTATGGCGGCGCATGAATTAAAAACACCGATGGCGGCAGTGAAAGGCTACGCTGATATGCTCGTTACACATAGCGGCGATACCGCAAACTCCGCTCCCTTAAGCGAATGGCAGCAGGAGGCAATCAGCACCATTCAGCTTTCCATTAGCAGATTAGTTGAGCTGACGGAGGATTTGCTTGATGTTACCCGGCTGCAGGCCGACAGACTGGAACTGACGATTGAGCCGCATGATATCATTGCCTTAATGAAACGGGTTGTAAAGCGCTTTAGGGCAATGACACAAAAACATACAATACAAACGAAGTTTCCCGATGGCTATTTGGTTGTGATGATTGATCCGGCGCGCACCGAACAGGTGATGGGCAATATTATCAGTAACGCAATTAAATATTCTCCCGACGGCGGTGAAATTTGCATTACTATCAAACGATCTTCCGATGCAAATATGGCGGAAGTTTCGGTTATCGATCATGGCATCGGTATACCGCAATCACAGCACAGCCGGAT
>JAKAOI010000310.1 GCA_021812265.1 Chloroflexota bacterium
TAGATTAATTAAAGAATGTGAAGTTTCCTTTAAAAAATATCTATTTTTTTAAAAACTGGCAAAATGTGAAAAAGATAACTTGTAAGTGTTTCACCTAAATGAGTACAATACGAATATGAGCAGTTTTTAGCTGCATATTTCACTCGATAAAACACTATGAGCGGAGGATATAACTGTGGGGCTTTTATCCCGTTTCTCAACATTTGTTAAATCAAAATTCAGCGCGATGATGGATCGCGCCGAAAATCCCAATGAAACATTAGACTACTCATATAATAAGCAATTAGAGCAATTGCAAAATCTGCGAAAAAGTATCGCCGACGTTGTAACCAGCGAAAAACGGTTGGAAATGCAGCAGGCGCAAGTAAACACGCAAATCGAAAAATTAGACAGCCAAGCGCGCACCGCCGTTCAGCAAAATAGAGATGACCTTGCGCGTGAAGCGTTAACACGAAAAGAAGCATTGCAGCAGCAAATAACTTCATTTAACGACCAAATTGCGTCATTAAAAGCGCAGCAAGATAAGTTTGTGCAGATGGAACGCCGCCTGTCACAAAGAGTTGAATCGTTCCGCACACAGAAAGAAATGGTTAAGGCCACCTATAATGCAGCGCAGGCGCAAGTAAAAATACAGGAATCGGTTACCGGCATCTCAGAAGAGATGAAAGATGTCAATTTGGCGATGCAGCGCGCCCAAGATAAAGTCACCAACATGAAAGCGCGCGCCGACGCAATGGATCAATTAATCGATCAGGGCACTTTGCAAGAAATCGGCCAGCCGCATATGGATGACATCGATCGGCAATTGGCTCAGCTTTCCACATCCAGCAGTGTCGATTCGCAGTTGGCGCAGTTGAAAGCGCAAGTGCAGGGGCAGCTTCCCCCGGTGAAAGACGCGCAGGCGATAGACGCGCCGAAGGATAGTTCTACACAAGAGGAGCAAAAATAAATGATTATTCGGATTATGGGCGAAAATCAATTTCGGCTGGATGATTCCTTTGCTCCCGAAATTGAGCGGTTAGATACATCTTTGCATGAAGCTTTTGAAAGCCAAAATGAACCGGAATTTCAAAAATCTTTAACTGAATTGGTTCATTTTATTCGCGAACATGGCGCAGAGCTAAGCTATGACGAAGTGGCTCCCTCCGACCTGATTGTGCCGGAAGTAGATATGACGATTGAAGAAGTGCGCAATGCAATGGCAGAATAATATTTGCGACGTGCCGGGAATTCTGGTAGGACATGACACCAATCTCGAAGCCGGCACCGGCTGCACCGTCATCCGCTTCGACGGCCCTTTCTTGGGATCGGTAGATGTCCGCGGCGGCGGCCCGGCGACACGCGAAACCGACCTTTTAAATCCGGTCAGCATGATGCAAGAGTTGCACGCGGTAGTGTTAACCGGCGGCAGCGCATATGGCTTGGAATCTGCCTGTGGCGTGATGGACGAATTGGAGCGCATGGGCATAGGATACGATGTCGGTCCGGTAAAAGTTCCGATTGTGCCCGCCGCGGCAATTTTTGATTTGGGAATTGGCAATTTTACCGTTAGACCGGATAAAGAATCCGGCCGCAGAGCGCTGTTAAACGCCGGCAGCGGCGCATTTCCGGTCGGCGCAGTCGGCGCGGGAACGGGCGCAACAGTCGGCAAATGGGCAGGTCCGCAATTTGCCGTAAAAAGCGGGTTGGGAACCGCCAGCGTGGTTATGGCTGATGGCTTTGTCATCGGCGCAATTGCCGCAGTAAACGCCGTTGGCGATATTTATGATGAAACCACCGGCAAAATTTTAGCCGGCGCGCGCGCCCCTTCCGGCGATAGCTGGATGACCGACGCCATGGCGGCTATGCAGCAGCATAATCACTCGCAGATGGGTGAAAACACTACCATTGCTGTCATTGCAACCAACGCGCAATTCCATAAGGCGGAGGCGGCAAAGCTTGCGCAAATGGCGCACGACGGCATGGCCTTAACTACCCGGCCGGCGCACACACCGCACGATGGTGATACCGTGTTTGCCGCCGCACATCGCCCAAGTGACGGCTATACCATCGATTCCGTCCGCCTCACCATGTATGGCGCCATGGCGGCAAATACCTTGGCTTCAGCCATAAAAAACGCTGTTCTTGCCGCGCAGTCGCTGCACGGAATCCCCGCGCGTTCAGATTTGTCGTTTATCCATAACCGGTCGCAGTAACGGTTTGCCGCAACGGCGGTTTTCGGCTTGTTTTATTGCATAACTTGTATAAAACAAGCAGTTTTCGGTGCGCATGAATATATTGTGTATATTCTCAGCGCACATTTTTATGCCTTTTATTATGAGTCAAGAGGCAAAAACACAGCTTATATTCCCTATTATTGAAAACAGTTGCAAAAATTCCGTTCTTTTTGTTATAACAATCGATAGATAGAAAAAACTGCGGAGCATATGTGGCGGCATTCGCCAAGACCTTACCGCAGTATTATATAGTACTGAAAGGTTTTATTTTCCAGTATGCAAGAACCAAGTATACTCAGCAAACTATCACACGCAGTGATTCATAAATACGGAAGTTGGATTACTATCGGAATTTGGATACTTCTTGCCGTAGTTTTAAATATAACAGCGCCAAGCTTAAGCAGTTTATATGATAATAACGCTACAAGTTCAATCGGCAACCAAGAATCTGTGAAAGCGGCGCAAATTTTGCAGAAAGAATTTCCCCAGCAAAATGATTTGCCGGCAATAATCGTATTTTATAACGCAAACGGTTTATCTTCACAAAATATCGCCCAAGCAAATCAAATGGCGTGTTGGTTGCTTCCGGCGGCGCAACAAACCCAATACGCCTGCGATCCGGGCAGTATTCCGGTTGCGCGGCCAAACAGCATCGGCGCAGTAATTTCTCCGCTGACAACACCACAGGCAGCGTCACAGCTCATGTCTCCGGATAAAACAACGCTCACTATTGTTGCCGCCATAACAGCCTCACCCAGTGACGCCGCTTTTTCGGGGAAAATTCTTAGCGCGCTGCAAACCTACGCCACAGATGTGGCGAAAGCAAACCCGAACCTGCAAGTGAAAGTAACGGGCGCAGCAGGAGTAATTGCTGATTTAGGATCAGTGTTTTCTAACATCAACGGTAAAATTTTAATTACAACAATAACATTAGTGCTCATTTTATTACTGCTGATTTACCGTTCACCATTGCTGGCGCTTTTACCCATCATCAGTGTTGGCGTCGCTATGCAAATAGCAGACCCAATATTGGCGCTGATAGTGAAACAAGGCGCATTTTCTGTCACAGCGCAAGCTGCAGGCATACGCGATGTTCTGCTATTTGGAGCCGGAACAGATTATGTAATATTTTTAGTGGCGCGCTATCGCGAGGAATTGAAACATAACTCCAACCGGCAAAACGCTTTAATCACCGCCACAACCAGTGTAAGCGAAGCTATTACATCCAGCGCAGGAACAGTTGCGCTGGCGTTGATGGTTCTTTTTCTGGCAACGCTGGGTTTTTATAAAACACTCGGCCCATTGCTGGCTATATCAGTCATTGTTATGCTGCTGGTGGGTTTAACTTTTACTCCGGCCCTGATGAATATTTTAGGGAAAGCCGCATTTTGGCCGTTTATACCCAAGTTGGCGCCCGACTCAACCAAAGAAGAAATCGGTAAAGGCTTGTGGGCAGGCATTGCAAATTTTGTGGTAAAACGCCCCATTATTTCTACAATATCC
>JAKAOI010000311.1 GCA_021812265.1 Chloroflexota bacterium
CAGCTGCGCCGGGCGCCGCAAAGGGGTTCACAACACCCGGCTGCCACTGCTGGGAGCAGCGGCAAAACATCATGGTTGGAACATGATGGAGAGGAAGTGAAAGAGTGTCAGCCAGCAAGACGTTCTTTCATCCTCTCTGCAGATGATTATAAAACATTTGTTCCATAATTACAATGGTTTTTATTAGTACTTTCTGACTATTTTTCCTCCCAATTCTCACATAATCTCAGTATAGTTAATGATATACAAGAAATATTTCTGCTACCATACTGAGGGAAAATTGTGAGTCAAATACCTGCCTTTTCAAATTCCAATGATGATTCTATGCTCATTTCCCGCAGAGAACAAGATCGAATTCTTGAAATTGAAAAGAAAATCCGCAGAATTTTATTTGGCGGAAACGCAAGCGATAAATCGCACACACCCATCCTTTCTTTTCAAGAAGCGTTGCAAACCGCGGTTACTTTTTTTGCAACAAACATGGAGGAAACACTGGTTGAACTGTGGCTTATCGATCGTATTCCTTGGGCAAAACGTAACCATTCAGATCAATTGCATTTGCTCGCATGGGTTTCTCCCCGGTCGCCCGCAATTCCCCAAAAATCTGGGCGCGAGCCAAATGAACTGATTTCAGCGGCGTTGCTTGCCGGACGGCCATTGCGCTTCGATCAAGCAAAAAGTGATTTTCAGGTTCGCAAATGGGCAAAATCAGCCGATGTTAACCCCGACCACATAGAAGTATTTTTTGGAACACCAATCTTTTTTCAGGGAGAGCCATATGGTGTGCTGGCAGTTGGAACAAGCGCCGATCCAAGCTATGAACATGTTGAGCTTATTGACGCCTTTGTCGACTATATTTCCATGGCGGCGCATTCCCTGCACGCTTTAAGTGATTTAGCCGGATTGCAGGAGATTTACGAAAAATCTTTGGCCTACTCCTCTCACTTGCAAGCAGTTCTTACCCTCCCGGATCTAACGCTTATCTATTCTAACGCTGTTTTTGATAACCTTTTTCAAATCGGCCCGGATTTTTGGGGGCAAACATTAGAAACGGCTCTGCCAGAGATTTCCGGTGAACTGCGCCGTCATTTGCAATTAAATTCTTTCATTCAAAATAAACAGCAAAAATACACCGCAACATTAACGCTGCGCCTGCCCGGCGGTATTTCTTATTGGGAATTTATCGTTTCGGTTTTACCAACTGCTGATGATAAAAATGTATTGCTGAATATCGAAGCTTCTGATATCACCAGCTATGTAAATCGGCTGAATGCTTTACGCAATGAAACCCGAACAGCGCAGGAGCGAGTGGCGCAAATGGTTGCGCTGCACAATGTATCGCTGGATTCAGCGCGGCGCTTCGGCCAAGATCCGCATGATCTGTTGCTGAATATCTTAAAAAAGATGATGGATATGGCAGGCGCCGACAAAGCAAATGTAGTATATTGGAACAACACGCGGCAAAGCCTAGAGCAAATCGCTGTCATTGGGCTTTCCGATAATGAAACAGATACATTCAGCCAAATTACTCTTACCAATGCGGCGTTTCAAGCCGGCGAGATTTTCTTTGAGTCGGACTATAAGCATTCGGCGTATTATACTCCGGAAATTGATAATCCGGCAATAAAAGCCGTTATGAGCGTTCCCATGAAATATCGGCTGAATGTTATCGGTGTTATCAACCTGATTTTCACTGAATCGGCGCCGATATACCATGAACAGCGAGCTATTCTTATATCGCGCGAAGATATGTGGCTGATGGATTTATTTGCCGCGCAGGCAACCGGCGCCATTGAAAATTCGCGCACATATCTTGAGCTTGACCGAGCATATCAGCAAACACGCTCGCTAAAACGGCGGCAAGACGATTTGCTGCGCCGGCTGGCCCACGATTTAAAAACGCCATTAACCGGATTAAAAGGGTTTATAGAGCTTGCGCAAGAAACTAAATCTTCCAAAGAATCACACGCTATGCTGTCCGACGCTTTCAGCAGCGCGGAACGCATGGGAGATATTCTTGACCATATTTTAGAGTATTCTAAAAATCCAGAGTTGCAAAAGGTGACGCTTGCCCCTGCAAATGTTAAAGAAATTATTACCGAAAGCGCCGAAGAGTGGAAAAATCAGATTAAAGCGCGCCGGTTAAGCCATACCATTACTGTTCAAGCGCCGGAAGCGGCATATATTTTGGCCGATAGCAACGGATTAAAAGAAGTTTTAGACAATAGCATAAGCAACGCCGTTAAATATAGCCCTGCAGGTGGAAACATTCTTATCCAAGCAATAGCAAACGAAGCGCTGCGACAGGTAACCATCCGAATTATTGATAACGGCATTGGTATAGACCCTGCCGCGCACGCAAAATTATTTCAACCCTATCAGCGCGCCGAAGCAGCCAACGGAATAGAGGGCAACGGACTAGGCCTATATCTTTCCCGTCAATTGATAGAAGCAATGAACGGAACATTCATTCTTGAAAGCAGCGCTTTGGGCAACGGCAGTGTTTTTGCAATAACACTGCCAACTCCATAGCATTACTTCCGCAGCAGCGCTACCTGTTCCAACAGTGTTTTGGGTTCCAACCGCTCGCGATAGTCTGGCTTGGTATACGCAAACCGAATAACTCTATCGGAGTCGATTATATATGTTGCCGGTATCGGTAATTCCCATGTTGCGACGCCGTTAGCTTTTACTATATCCAGTCCTGCTTTTAAATATATTTCGCGAATATTCTCCGGAACAGTAAACAGCACTTTATATTGCCGCAGAACTACAGCGTTCACATCACTAAGGACCGGAAACGCCAAATGATGCTTCTCCGTTATTGTTAATGATCCATCAGGCAATTCGGGAGAAATCGCAATTAGCTCTGCTCCTAATTCATGTATTTGGGGCAATATTTCTTGATACGCCCGTAATTGAATATTGCAATATGGACACCAAGCTCCACGGTAAAAGGTCAACACAACCGGGCCATTCACTAAGAGAGCGCTCAAATTTATCTCTTGACCTGTTGCGTTCGGCAACGTAAAATCTGGCGCCAATACTCCTTTCTGCAAAGCGGTTTTTTCAATATTCGTGGCAATTAAATCTTGCACACTTTTATTGTAAATAATGGTTGTTTCCGCCGATGTTCTTTCACGTAGTTTTCGCAATTGTGTTTCCAATGTTTGTTCAGGTTGATCGCTCATATTCATATTCCCAGTCATTAGTTTTTTGAGGCTGCTGTTAGCCTTCAGTTCAAGCATTATTTTGCAGTTTGCGAAACTGTGCTTTGCCATGAATAACTCCGGTAGCTGCAACCACATAAGGCACGCAATAGGTTAAAACAATCGAAAACAATAGCGGCGCTGTAAAATGTCTCGACAATAAATCACTCATATGATTAATCACTGTAAGAATTGTCCCGACAATCAATGCAATTTTTAGTGAATGCCATGCCGTATCGCGTTCAAACATCATCTGTAACATAGCAATACTGCCACTTTTCATCAGAAATATTTTTTGAAAGGAAACCATTAATTACATGCGCGCGTTCTGCCGGTTCAGGTATCCTCTCATACATACATCGGATTGACAGTATCGGATCATAAACTTTGTTTTTGTTGGAAAGATTGGTCTTAAGTTGATACGTTAGAATATGCTCAAGGGTTAGTTATCTGCGGAAATGTATTGTTATCAAATACCGTTCCATGCCATTC
>JAKAOI010000312.1 GCA_021812265.1 Chloroflexota bacterium
ATGAGCAGAATACCGCGACGGTAGCAGAGACACCGCCGGAAGATACCGCCGGCGCGGCGCTTGAACTTGGCGCAGTACACGCACACGGGCAGGATATTGCCGAAGAGCAGAATACTGCCACGGAAACGGAGACACCGCCGGGAGACGATGCCGGCGCGGCGCTCGAACTCGGCGCAGTAAGCGAGCACGGGCAGGATATTACCGAAGAGCAGAATACCGCGACGGAAGCAGAGACACCACCGGAAGATGATGCCGGCGCGGCGCTCGAACCCGGCGCAGTACACGAGCACGGGCAGGATATTGCCGAAGAGCAGAATATTGCCACGGAAACGGAAATAAAATCATCCCCGCGTGTCAGCGGAGATAACGCTGATTTGGCTTTTTTGCAGCGCGCTGACTTTGCGGCGGTAGAAGTGGAATCCGAGGAATTTAATCCCTCGGTTTCATCGGCGCAGGTGCGCAGGTTTGGGTTTGATCCGGCGGATGAAGATGAAAAATTTACAACATTGCCGCAAGGTATAGATCTGGCTGATTTACGCCATACGGTAGAAAAATTACGAAACAGTGATGCTATGCAAAAACAGATTGATAATAAACAGAACGGAACGGGTACGGATATAAGCGGAAAGGATTTGCAATGAAACCAACTTCTACCAGAAAACTCCATGGGGTTCATTGCCCTATAGAAGCGGAATTGCTGCTGGCAATTATACAAAAAGAGCTTCCTTTACCGGATTCCCGCGAAATATATGATCATATAAATTCCTGTGATACGTGCTATCGGCGATATAGTGAATTATTTGAAGCGTATGATCAAGTAGCGTCGCTGGGACAAGAAGAAAATGTGCCCGCGGCAAATTTAATGAACGCCGTGCTGGAAGAATCGCAGGGCCGTTTAAAAGCCGTGCGGGTTTTCCGCAAAATAAATTTGCGTATGCGAACGGTTACGTTTGCTACACTGGGAACAATTGTAGCTATTGCAATTATTTTAGCGCTATTTTTAGGGCCAATTTTACAGAACACGCTGCTTCGTTCAGAACGTTCGCTGAATTCATTGAGCAGCGCTCAAGCAATCGGTTCGGGGCTATTTTACGCCGAAACAAACAAAGTAATCCCCGTTTCATATAATGGCGCAACATGGGATATCGGTGAGGTAATTGCGTTAAATGAACGGAACGCGCAAGTAGTGCATTCTCTTCCGGCCTCGCCGCAGCATCCGTTTGTGCCGGGCTTGGGTGTCAGCGGAGCCAGCAGCGCCGCGCCTGTGCTCAGTTCTGATGGCAAAATATTGCTCGAACCCGCTGAAAGCGCCGGGGCGGGAGAAGCTGCGGCGTTTGCCTCGATTGACCCAATCAGCGGAAAAATCCGGTATATATCGCAGTTAGTTGGCCCGCCGGGAACAAACAGCGGCGCAATTTATATCCACCAAATGTGGCTGGACGCTGCAAATACCACTTTAACCATTTTGGGCGCCGGCGCTAATGTAGCGCAAGGGCAGTTATATGTTCTGCGGTTTAATGCGCTGACCGGCAAAGAATTATCTTCATTTCAAATTCCTTTAATTCAGGGTGAAAATGATCTGAATACGCAAGCGGCAGTTTTGCGGAATGGTCAGATGCTTGTGCTGGCGACAAGCGCAACCGAAATTGGCAAAAACGGCGAGATTATTCAATTTATACGTCCCGCCAGCGGCCAATACGCCACGCAGCCACTGTTTATTCCCGGTTTGTGGGGAATTGTTTCTATCAATGTTTTGGCGGATAGTTCTCAGATAGTCGTATTTAACGGCGAGACCGAAAATATGTATTTTATCTCAGTGTCTACTTTTCAAATAGTAAGTACGGTTCCGGTTGCGGCTTTTGTAAACACCAGCTTTACCGGCGGAGATATCTCAGCGCTATCGGTTTCACAAGATGGAACGCTGTTGATGGCGGTTTTGAACCATACGATAATCGGCGGAACAACAACCTATTCCATTTGGATGTATAATATTCCGCAGGCGTCAATCGAATATTCTTTTACTGTTTCATCCCCTGTCAAAAGTGTCAGCTCGGTAAGCAAAAACGCTTATTTTACACTGACTTTGGAGAATGGGCAGGTAGATTGGTTTACGGTTTCGGGAGCTTCGCAGCTTTCGCCAACGCCATGGATTATCTTAGCGGGAAACGCGCAGATAATCAATACAATCGGCTCTTCCGTTTGATACGTATGGCTGCGCCGCGGAAGATGTTCAAAATTTTTTAGTTTTTTTATGAAAACGTGGTGCGCGCGGATCATGCCCCGCTGTTCGTTGTAGCAAACGCAACGCAGATTATTGCGCCAGCTGCTCTTTGAGAAGCTGCGTTGCGATAGATTCTACTTGCGCAATATCTTCCCCCGGCGCCGCCACAGCTATGGTTATGGGACTGCGCTGTTGCGGCAAGTGAATAACGGCAATTCTGGCTCCGGGTCCGCCGCCGGAGTTGCCGTATATTGGGCCTTCCGGCCATCCATGGTCGATTTGCAGCCCCATGCCGTATCCCGGCCGTAGTACAGGACGATCCCGCATGACTGGCAAGGGGCTGTATGTGCACATTTCGCGCAGCAACGCCGCGGAAAATAATTGCCCGCCCAGCAGCGCCGCAAAAAACAAACTTATTTCTTGTACAGTGGAAGCCGCCACACCGTGGGCTACCCACCCGATATGATATAGCTCAGGCACGTTTCCGCCGGTTTCCTGTGACCCTAATTCCTTGCTTGGGCCAAATACTAACTGCGCCAATTCCTCATCTTTTGTGAGAATATGAGTTGTGGTAAGGTTCAGCGGTTCGCAGATTTCTTCCTGCGCAATCTGCGCAAAGGTTGCGCCGCGCGCCTTTTCCAGCAGCATGCGGGCAACCATGTAACCGATATTTGAATAACTCCAGCCTAATCCGGGAGGAAACAGCAATGTTTCGGCGTGAGAATAAGTAAAATATTCCGTCTCCGTCCATGGCGCGGCGCCACTGCGAACGGCTTCGCGATATTGAGGCGCGCCGCCATAATCGGGCAATCCGCTGGAGTGGCGTAATAATTGCCGCAGCGTTATGCTGCTGGCGTGGGGGATATTCGGCAGCCATAGCGCAATGGGGGTATCTAACTGCAGCAACTGTTTTTCCGCGTATCGCAACGCCACAGCCGCAATAATGGTTTTGGTTACGCTGTACATAATAAATTGCGCGTCTGCGGCGTATGCCGGCGTCTCAGCGTTTTCCGCCAACGCGCCGGAAAAAACATTTTCTGCGGTTCGTATACATATCGCCGCCGAAGGCGAGCCGCAGGGATATTTGCGAAGGTCAGTCAGCGCGGCGGCCTCGGCGGAAAATTTTAATTGACGGATTTTATTCGCTTTTTGTAGACTCATAGTCATGCTCAACTCTGCAAATTTTGGTTCTGTAACTTTGATACCATTCGGATTTACCGAGCCGCTTTGCGTCCAAATGCCGCTCGTTTTGTTGCCAATTTTGAATTGCTTCCAAAGACTGCCGATAGGAAATAGTTGCGCCGAATTCAGCGCCTATATCTTCCATGCCTAAATAGCCGGGCTGAGATGCGGCAAACCGCGTCAGTTCTTCTGCCTTTGCCGCATATCCGGTATTGTCATCTGCGCGCGCGAATGTAAAAATGACAGCGAAGTGCGGCGGATTTGGTGTTTGGGCAATTCCGTTCATGGCTG
>JAKAOI010000313.1 GCA_021812265.1 Chloroflexota bacterium
CTCCTCACATCCCTGCGGCAGCTATGCAGGGATTCGCAAGGGGCGGAGCCTCTTGCGCGGGGATTGGGGTGTCCCCAAAAATCTCCTTGTAATCCATTTCCCTCATAAGATGCTCCTCACATCCCTGCGGCAGCTATGCAGGGATTCGCAAGGGGCGGAGCCTCTTGCGCGGGGATTGGGGTGTCCCCAAAAATCTCCTTGTAATCCATTTCCCTCATAAGATGCTCCTCACATCCCTGCGGCAGCTATGCAGGGATTCGCAAGGGGCGGAGCCTCTTGCGCGGGGATTGGGGTGTCCCCCCAAAAATCACCTTTTCCATTTCCCTCATAAGATGCTCCTCACATCCCTGCGACTCCCAAACAGAGATATTGAGCGAATATGTTCTCTGAAAGTGACATTTCGCTCAATATTGGTCTTATTGCGCCGGTTTTTGCGCAACAGATATAGTAGCCGGCTGCCCCAGCGCCACCACCACCACAGTTTTTTTAATGACCCAATTTTGCGCAACCAACAGATCTCGCCAATGGTTAAAATCACTGGTTAGTGTTACCAACAAACCGCCGGGAGCAAGAATGCGCCGAAATTCTCGCTCAAATTCAGGATAACTGCGCGCATTTTCCTCCAGTGAACCAACTTTTTTGCCAAATGGCAGATTGGTAATGATTTTATGCGCCATACCATCGGCAAAATGAAGGTTACATGCGTCTTCAACCTGCCATTCAATTTTTGCTTTGGCTTGCGCAGCGTTCCATTTTGCCGTCTGCAATATTGCGGCGTCTCTATCTCCGGCATACGCCGCAGCATAGCTGCCCCATAGGCAGCGTTCGATAATAACGGTGCCGGCTCCGCACAGCGGATCTATCACAATATCTTCTGTGCGAGGATCGGAAAGCAACGCCATGGCAGCCGCAATGCTTGGCCGAAGAGATCCCTCAATATGCTCGGTTTTATACAAACGATGCCGCATCTCTGCGCCACTTAACCGAACCCCGACAATTGCTTCACCATAAAACAGGCGCAGCCAAATTTCTAAATCTGCCTCGTCGTCTTGCTCTTTTATTTTAGGCGGAAACATATCACGCAAAGCAGCGCGCAGGGTATCCCCGGCGTCTACTCGGCGAAAATCGTGATTACCGGTCATTTGGGCAACTACACGCCAAGATCTGGGGGGTTTCATTTTATGCGCCTGACTCCACAGCAATAGCGCGGCAGACACATCTATTTTTTTAGCGGCTCCATACAGCGCGCGTAAAGCGTTTTCTGCTAAGGGTGATTTTGGCACACGGGCAGAGGTATTTTTGATTTTTGAAGGCGTTGGCTTGCCGGCTGAAAGCTTAGGGATATACGCCAATTGCGCAAAAATATCTTCCGTAGAGCGCATCTCCATCAGTTGCGCAGGGGTTGCTGCGGTTTGAAAAAAAGCGGCTCCGCGAGCAAACCGAATTTGCCGCGCATCTTCACAGCGCATACGCAGTTCAGTAAACGCGGTAGACTCCAAACCGGGCATAGTAAAAGCAAAATAATCTAAAGGCCGTTTCATAGCGTCTTGGGTGGTTTCCTTTCGGGTTGCGCGGCAGCAAGGGGAAGAGTAAACCAAAAAGATGATCCCTTACCGACTTCAGATTCTGCGCCGATTGCGCCGTGGTGGGCTTCTATAATTCCTTTGCAAATAAATAACCCTAAACCAAGCCCGACCGATAGTTTGGGGTAAGGTTTTTGCTTACCGGAGGGAGATTTATATAATCGTTCCCATATTTTATCATGTTCATCAGGCGGTATACCTATACCAAAATCCATCACAATAACTTTTGCTTCCTCGGTGTTTTCCATAAGTAATATTTCTACCGGTTCGGATGCGTCAGAAAACTTCAGCGCGTTAATAATAAAATTTGTAACCACTTGTTTTATTCTAATTGCGTCGGCGTTAACCATTACTATTTCCGATTTGGGAAATACGGTTAGTCGAATGGCGCGATCGGAATATGAATCGGCAATATTATGTACCTCAGTTGAAACAAGTTCAACTAAATTTACCAGACTGAATGACATATCAAATGTGTTGCTTTCTATCTGCCCGGATACAACCAAATCATGAATCAGCCGAATCTCCACATCACATTGCTTGTTTGCGCGGGTGAGCATATCCTCCAATTTTTGCAACGTCGCGATATGTTTTTCTAAAGAATCAGGATTATTGATGATATTGGTAATTTTCAGCTTGGCAAACTCTATGGCCGTTTTAATGCTTGTTAATGGAGACTGCAAATCATGGGAAATAACTTTAAGAAAATCATCCATTTTTCTGCGGGCGGCTATCTCATTCTGCGA
The DNA here is from genome assembly GCA_021812265.1 of Chloroflexota bacterium. GTDB lineage: Bacteria > Chloroflexota > Ktedonobacteria > Ktedonobacterales > JACDGC01 > JAJYBV01. Next base: position 2,330 of record JAKAOI010000313.1, read on the forward strand.
AATCTCTTCGGCAATCTGCTGATTTTTATGCAAATGGTCATATTGCGCAGTGATAGCAAAAATATGCGCAATATTTTTAGCTAATCTTTCGGAATCGGGGCCAAACTGGTAAGTTTGATTAAAGGGTTCCATAGTAAAAAGCCCAATGAGTTCGCTGCCAAGCAAAATAGGTGTCATTAATACCCAGCGTTCTCCTGTATCGTGTTCTTCAGGCACAGGCTCTAACTGGAATTTTTTGGGGTAACATTGTCCCGAACGCAGCAAAAGTAATTCATCCGGAGGAAATTCACAAATATTTATTTTTGGGATACGTTCTTTCCAGCGTTTTATCCGCGGAATAGTTGATCCCGCTGAAGAGATTGGTATTAAAAATCCGGTTTGCGGATGTATGAATGAAACGCTGATAGATTTAATTTGTAAAATATTTAAGGCTATTTCTGCAATATTATTACATATATCTTCTAGCGGCATATGAGATGATGTCAACAATGTTTCTGACATTAAAAACAACGCCTGCAAAGAATCTTCTATTTGGCGGTTCAATAAATATTGATCGGTTACATCTGCAAATACACCAACCCAGCCTACATGATTGCCATTTTTATCATAAACCGGGCCGCTGCGTATAAGCGCCATGCGATATACACCATCTTTGCGCAGAATGCGATACGTTGCGGAACACACACGGCGCTCTACAAACACCGCCTCATTCATTTGTACAGCGACATCTCTATCATCCGGGTGCGCTAAAAGCAGCCATTCACTGTTGACGGCATTCTTTGGTTCTATCCCGCTGAAGTCTGCCCAGCCTTTTACATCTATCGGCGATAAATCCGGACCTAAAAAGTAGACAAACTGATATGGGAAATACAATTCAGAGGCAAACCGCTGCTGCAAATATTGATTATTTTGTAAAATATATGCCGCCGGATCACTGCCGCCAGGAGAAATATTCAAAATATTATCATCCATACCAAATCACCGTTCTAACTTTTTTGTCTGAAGCAGCTATTTTACATAGATATTTTCAGGAAACATACTATACATAGTATATGATAGAATTAGGGCTTTCGCTTGAAAGAAAAGCATATGTTTCTCGTATCTGAAACAGAAGGACACCCCAGAACCCCCATACAAGGGCGCAGCCCCTTGTACATCCCCGATTTTCTATGCTGAAACGAAAGCCCTAAGAGTAAAAGATTTACAGAAACGACCCCAAAAGCCCCCGCTTTCAGGCGGAGGGATGAGTGGGTCTATCTTTTTGCTAAACCCAATAAGGCCTCCTTGACTTATTATATTATTATATAGTAATATATTTTTGTAATACTTTTTATGTCCGGCAAATACCTCGGC
>JAKAOI010000314.1 GCA_021812265.1 Chloroflexota bacterium
TCCGATCTCTGCCGGCTTGCGCTTCGGCAGAAAGGTCTCTGCTTACCATATTTAATGTTGGTGTCAGCTGAAAGCGGTTTGTGGATTCTTTTAATGTTACAATCGCCGATGAATTCATTTTGCTTAATTTTACTAATTCTGGAAATATGTTGTCATAAGTAATATGCAACTCATGTAAAATAGCATATGCAATGGTTTCCTCTTCTTGCAACATTCCTAAAAAAACATGTTCAATTTTAATTTCCCGCGCCATCATCTCTATCGCCTCATAATTTGCGCGATCCAATATTCTTTCAACTTCATTGCCTATTTGCGGATCAACTGTGCAGGAATCATGTGTAATAACAAACAGAACTGCGCTGCGCAATTTGCGTGCGGATGTTTTTACAGACTGCAGCGCCGCCGAAATAAGCGGGTTTTGCGCTGCAATAATACCCAGCAACAAATGTTCAGAATCTATCAAAGCGTGATGATATTTGAGAGCAAATTGTCGCGCTTCTTGCAAAACAGTGTTTACACTGTCGTGCAGGGGCAGTTTTTGTGAAAAATTATTGTTTGACACGCTCTTTCCTCCATGTTTTGCTGAAAAACAAATATAACTCCGGCTGTTTCTTATGAAAAATTGAACAGCACAAAACTGTATCGCAAAAAAAACGCCAGTTTTCCTTAATCAGCCGATATTTATTCCGTAAATTTTTTTTGCGTATCTAAATTTCTGGGATATGAAATATGATATACTTTGTATAGTGTATGGTGATAATTCCGCAAAGAGGTAACCGGTACACGAAGGAGCAAAAATAATAACATGCCAATAATAAATAGCTCAAAACGCGAGATTAGCTGCAAAATCGTGTATTATGGAATAGGTTTAAGCGGAAAAACAACAAATCTGCATTATATACATAATGTAGTAAATCCAAAAGATGTCGGCGGTATGGTATCTATCGATACCGAAACGGAAAGAACCCTGTATTTTGATTTGTTGCCTCTGGAAATGGGCAGAGTACATGGGTATAATATAAAATTTCAGTTGTATACCGTTCCGGGGCAGGTGTTATATCAACAAACCCGAATTGCGGTGCTGCGCGGAGTGGATGGCGTTGTTTTTGTCGCAGATTCCCAAGCAAATAAGCTGCGGGAAAATATTGAGAGCTGGACCGAGCTGAATGATCAGCTGCGCAATCAACATAAAAATCCTGCAGACTTTCCTATAGCCATGCAGTGGAATAAACGAGATGTTCCTGATGTGCTTCCCGTGCCGATACTGGAGCAATACCTCAATACGAATAGAAAACGCAGTTTTGAAGCAGTTGCCGTAAATGGGCAAGGGGTTCTTGAGGTGTTGCGCTACGTTATTAATGAGGTGTTGCGAGGTCTGAATAATTTTCAATAACTTAGATAGGCTATTTACGCAGGCTTTTCTTGCGTTGTATGCTTAAGTAATGGCAATGTGAATCCGGTTACAAAAGGATTCATAATCGCCTGATTTGATTTGAGTCGCCGGAGCGCGCAACCGGATAATTTTGCAAGGAATTGCCGGGCTTGGGCGCAGATTTTGTGAGGAAGATATTCTTTCTTAAGTGTGTGCTTTATTACATGCTCGCTAAAAATCTGCCATCCCCCAAAATAAAAGCTTCTGGCGCACAATGTAAAACAATAGTATTACAGGAGGCACAATGTATGGCAACGGAGCAAATACAACGAGTCACACTTGCCGATATGAACCTAAGCACAGGGAAAAAAACTCGGTTAAGCCGGCTGCTTTATGGCGCAGGCCCCGGCAACGGCACATTAATGTTTTTGCCGATTGATCAGGGCTTAGAGCATGGTCCACGCGACTTTTTCCCCAATCCACCCGCAAAAGATCCCGAATTTCAACTGCAACTTGCGAAAGAAGGTAAATTTTCGGGAATTGTATTCCAAATTGGTATTGCCAGTAAATATATGGCAAAGTTTGCCGGCCAAGTTCCCTTGGTGTTGAAGTTAAACGGCAAAACGGAAATTCCTGCCGATAAATCTCCCCTTTCACCGATGCTGGCCTCGGTAGAAGACGCGGTTCGATTGGGCGCTGATGCAGTTGGATATACCCTCTATGTTGGATCACCACAGCAAGAGCAAGATTTTGCGCAGTTCCGCAAAGTTCGTGAAGACGCGGAACGTTTTGGTATGCCGATTATCGTATGGTCTTATCCCCGCGGTGAGGCTATAGAAACCAAGGGCGGCCGCGACAGCTTTTATGCAATAGATTATGCTGCGCGCACTGCTGCGGAGCTAGGCGCTGATGTAGTAAAAGTAAATGTTCCGAAGATAGATCCTGAAAAGGATAAAAATGCCCCCAAGCCCTATTCAACAACAACGTTTACTGTTCAAGAAGCGCTGCGACATGTAGTCGCCTCGGCAGGTAAAACACTGGTCATTTTCTCGGGCGGAGAAAAACAGGATGAAGGTGGCGTTATTGAAAAAGCCCGCATGGGGATGGAAGCCGGCGGCTCCGGTGTTATCTTTGGTCGCAATTTATGGCAGCGGCCTATGGATGAGGCGCTTCGCTTGGCCGGGGAAATCTCCGGAATGCTGAAAGATTATTCAGCATAAAACTTTCTAACGCGCGTCAATATGTATTGGCAGACTGAAAAAAGCTGCGCAAGAGAAATTACAATCTTCTTGCGCAGCTTTTGATGTACCGTAAATTTTTCCCAAAAAGTGATACGTTACGCCGCTCTTACAGATTCGCCATAGAAACTTACTTGTTGCGGTGATGTAACATCAGGTTTTTTGTTGTGAATTTTCTCGGCGTCTTCCAGTTGACCTGCCAGGTCTTTAATTAACTCCATCGAATCTTCAATGGCAGAGATCTGCTGTGATGTTGTATCCATAACCGAAGACATTTCCCGGACAGAATCGCTGTTTGTTTTGGTTACTTCACTTACTTGGTGCAGCATTATCTGAGTAGACTCTGCGTTTGAAACAACCTCTGTTACTTGGCCGTTTACTGTTTCAAGCTGTCCGACACTCGATTGCAGTTCAGATTTTGAAGATTCCATAGAAACAAGTGTTTCTGCCATTTCGCTTTGAATATGGTGAATTAACCCGTTAATCTCTCGCACCGAATTGGCGGTTCTTTCGGCAAGTTTGCGCACCTCACCCGCAACAACGGCAAATCCTCTGCCCTGTTCACCTGCGCGCGCAGCTTCAATTGCCGCATTGAGCGATAACAAATTTGTTTGATCAGCAATTTCATCAATAAGATTAGCTATCTGGCCAATTTCCACAGATCGCTGGTCCAGTTTCTGAACTTGCTGGACGCTTTGTTGAAACTGCTGCTGCAACCGACCCATTGTTTGAATCATCGAGCCAAGAGTTACTTTCATTGTGTCAGTATGCTGAATCATGGAGTCAATAGTATTAGTCGCCTCTTTCAGCGTACTTACCTGTTCCAAACTGGTGGCTGCTACTTCTTCAACTGATTGCGCCAGGCTGCCGGTTGTTCGAGAAACAGTTTGCGTTGCGGTTTGAATATGTGTCATGGCTGAATTTGCGTCATGGCTCATTTTGCCGATGTTTCTAATCAACGCATCGATTTGCTGGAATGTTGTTTTTAATTGCGCATGCAATCTGTCTTGCTCACGTACAACACCATGCATACGCAATATTTCGCCAAGGATT
>JAKAOI010000315.1 GCA_021812265.1 Chloroflexota bacterium
ATGACATCTATCATGCGATGGGTTCCATCTTGTGGTAAGTCGCCAGGGCAAAGAGAACCAAGAATCCGCTCTGGCTTTAGCCTCTGCGGCGTGTCAAAAGAAACGCATATGTTTCTTGTATTGAAGCAGAAGGGGGCTGGTGACACCCCAGAACTCCGTACAAGGGGCGACTGCCCTTTGTACATCCCCCCGTGTTCCCTAATAAACCGTGAGGCAACGCAATAAATATCTTTGCTGCGCTGCCTCAAATGCCGCTATAAGGCGTAGCGGCATTATTTTTCTATACGGGCGGCGGCGTCTAAATACCGAACACAGCCGTGAATTGCATGATAAAAATTATCTAATTGGAAATGTTCATTTGGTGAATGCAGACACTCAGTTGCAAGGCCATACCCAGCAAATACAATAGGAGCATGCAGATATTCCGCAAATAAAGGCGCTACAGGAATGGAGCCGCCCTCACGCAAGAAATATACATCATGCTTATATTCATCGCCAAGAGACTGCACTGCGGCGTGAATATAAGGATCGTGCGGATCCACAACCATACCTAACCCGCCATGAATAAACTGTACTTCAACATCTACACCTTTCGGCGCGAGTTTTTTAACTTGTTTTTTTAACAGCGGCAAAACTTTTTCTGCAGTTTGGTTGGGAGACAGCCGCAGACTGATTTTTACACGAGCTTCAGCAGGGATGACGGTTTTGGCTCCTTCTCCCTGATATCCGCCGACAAAACCATGTACTTCAAATGTTGCCCTGGCGCTCATGCGTTCAACCAAACTATACTCTTGCTCACCGGGAAAATATGTTTTTTCCGGCGCTTTCGCATCGAATGGCAAACCCATTTCATGGGCAAGCTGCTGCCGCATATCCATTGGGTATTGCGACCACCATTGCCGTTCTTCATCAGTTACAGGATTGGCCATTTCTTCCAGACCGGGAATATTGATGCGCCCATCGGCGCCTTTCAGACCTGCAATAATAAGCGCTAATGAGTGCAACGGATTGGGAGCTACCCCGCCATATGTGCCGGAATGCAGATCGTGATCTGCCCCTTTGGCGACAATTTCAGCATATAAAATACCACGCACGCCATATACAATTGATGGCATACCCGGAGCAATCATGTGCGTATCCGCAATTAAAACAGCGTCACAGGCTATATCTTTGGCGTGTTCTTTCACATATTTTTCAATTGCGGTTCCACCAAATTCTTCTTCGCCTTCAATTAAAACGCGAATATTGACTGGGAAATTGCCCTTAACCGCGTGTATGGATTGAAGAGCCAATATTAATCCTAATATCTGCCCTTTATCATCGGTTGCGCCGCGGGCATAAATTTTACCGTCGCGAATTTCCGGTTCGAATGGTTTAGAATGCCACTTATTATCGGGATCGGTAGGTTGTACATCATAGTGGCCATAGATAAGAATGGTTGGTTTATTTGGCGCATGCAACCAATCACCATATACAAGCGGATGAGATCCGTTTGCGATAAGACCCGTATTTTCTAGGCCGGCAGCAATTAACTGCTGCAATGTAAATTTTGCAGCTTTCCAAATATCATCGGAATGCTCTGATTGCGCGCTGATACTGGGGATTCGCAGAAACTCTTTTAAAGCTTCTAAAGATTCGCTGTGATGTTCATCAATATATTCATGAACATCTTTGGTTTTAATCATAGAGTGCCTCTGATTTGCTGAAAATAGACCTTCAGGGTATACATCATTTTATCGCCTGAAAGTTCCCTTTCTTTAAGCATACCACGAATAGCCAGCAATCTACGATACATAGTATGTTAAGTACCATAGTTATCATATTTGTATGATGATTTATTTATTCCTTAGTTGCTTATGGGAATGATAGCAGATTGAAAGCAGCAAAAGGAGGGGATATTATTTTTGCAAAGGATTTGAAATACCGCAAAAACATCCTGCCTTTTTTCGGGGCAGCAACATGATACTTAAAATAGAAGGTATTTGCAATAAAATTCTTCCGTGTCTGCTTCATCTAAGCAAGTGATGGTTCCGCAATGCGCATATCCCAATCGTTCACAAAGTTGCTGCATTGCTGTATTTGATGTGTTTGTGGAGGTAAATATTTTACCGGAGACAACTTGTTGTTCAGCGTGACGCATTAAAGCAGAACCAATTCCATGGCGGCGGAATGATGGATGCACAAGCAGTAAATCAATAAATGGATAAGAAAAAAAATGATCATGCAGCAGTAAAAATCCGCAAAGCTGCGCATCCATATATGCCGCATAGGCGCGCTGCCGACGCATTGTTTCTTCAATGACGTTTTTACGCGCCGCCACGCCGGTTACCAATGTATCCAAAGCAAACAAAGCATTGGCGTCACATTCCTGCGCAATGACAATGCTCAACACACAACATTTCCCTCATTTTTTTCGCAAAATTCTGCCCACAACACGATTAAAAATGCTCCTCATCGGCAGCGGATTATCCATCTTTAAAAATCGGGCAGAGATAAAAAATGTTAATATACCGGCTACTGAGGCAATCGACATCTGCGTCAGCAACAAAAGTTTCTGTTCAATAACATTAAATGAACCTTGGCTGATAAAGGTTTGAAAGCTGTAATTTAAAATCAGATAGATAATATATGTCATCAATGAGGCAACTAAGCCTGCAGAGATAATACCTAACGTAAAATTAGCAATATCTCTGACATCAATTTTGCCGATGCGGGAGCGCAAAATAATGAGCAGCGCTGTAGCCTCGATAGTTGCTCCTAATGAAGAAGCCAGCGCCAAACCAGCGGCGCCCATCGAATTTAGCAGGATGACACTCAGACCAATGACAAAAGCCAGCTCCACAACGCCAACTGTTACCGCAGTTTTTGCGTCTTGTATGGCATAATACGCCCTGACAAGTATCTCTATTAATGAAAGAGCCGGCGCGCCGATAGCAAAAAAGATGAGCGGAATATATATAACATACAATTTATCTGCGGAAAATTGCCCATACCCAAACAACAAATCGGTTAAAGGTCTAGCTAAAATCATCATAACCATACTGGTTGGAATGGATAAAAATAAAATAATTTTAATGGATGAAACAATGGTGTGGCGCATCTGTTCCCATTCACGGGTGGCCACAAATATTGCCAAAGATGGGAAGGCTGCCTGAGAAAGCGCTATTCCAAATACGGCAATAGGCAATAATACTAATTGGAACGCTTGCTGATACCCATATACAACACCGCCGTTCAGCGAAGATAACATTGCAGAGGAAATAAAAGAGTATATACCAAAGAGCGCTACAGCGTTAATAAACCGCGGGATCATAAGCACGGCAATTTGTTTTACACCTGGGTGCAGAAAATTTAATGTCGGTGTATATTGCATTTTAGCATTCAAAAGCCCGGGAATTTGCACAATAAATTGCGCTACCGCCGCGCCGACAACGCCATATGTCGGCCCTAAAATACCCAAATGCCCGCCAAAAATATGCGTGTGATTATCAAGTATGGTGGCGCCGATGCCGATAACCTGACCAAAGGTATATAAGATGGAGCCAACCGCCGGAAGCAGAAATTTTTGCCGGGCGTTTAAAACAAATGTAGCAATAAATGATAGACCCAGCATTATCGGCTGAATAAGCATAATA
>JAKAOI010000316.1 GCA_021812265.1 Chloroflexota bacterium
GTAAGCGTTTTTTTACTATGTTTCAGGTTTGTAAAACATTCAGTTTCGACGCCGCCCACATTCTGCGGGGGTATAACGGCAAATGCGCCAATTTACACGGCCATCACTGGGAAGCCGCCGTATGTATTGAGGGAAATACACTCGACTCGGTCGGCATGTTGATTGATTTTGGTGATATAAAACTCTATTTGCAGCAAACAGCCGGCAATTCTGATCACGCGATGTTAAACGATATTCCGCCGTATATCGACATAAACCCAACCTCAGAAAATGTCGCCAAAACTATTTTTCAAACTTTGCAAAGCAAACTTGCTGTTTCGGCTCCTCATTTGCGTGTCGCCTATGTGCAGGTTTGGGAAACACCAACTTCATGGGCTAAATACTGGGAATAGTCTGGCTCAGCGCCGATTACGCAAACGTTTTTAAGCTGTAGGGAGAGATTTTAGCTAATACGCTGCTCCCCATTTGGGCGCCATTTGTTTCCCATGAACTTGTACCATTGCGTGAACATTGATACAATGCAATGTGAAACACCTGCAACACCAGAACTATTTCCATGCTCTTCAGGGAAAGGGACGCATTATGTCAAGAGAACCGGATAAAACAAATTCGTTTATTAATCAATTTCATGATAAATGGGAGCAAGACGCTAATTTTCGCGCAACGTGGAGCACTTTAGGCGCCGCCGCGTTTTTAATCATTTTCATTACCGCAACCGTTTTAGGCACAAAAATCGTATCGGGTATTCTGAGCGCCAACTCCGCTTCATCAAATTCATCAACCGGTTCCTCACTTTCGGGGCAAGTGGCTAACATGAACCCTACTTTTGCCGTGCCGCCCTATACTCCACAAGCGAACAGCGCTACCCCACCCTCATATACAATAGTTACCCCTGTCAGCGGAACAGCGCTGCCGGCAACAGCTACTCCGCCGCCATTCCTGCCAACGCCCACGCCATCTGTTGCGCCAACTGTAACAGCAGGACCGGGCGATCAAATTACCGTAACCGCCAACCAAAATCCAAATATTTGGACCATGAACAACGGCAATAATAATAAAATAACCAATGTCAGCACTTCACCTGCAGCGCCAAACGCCCAAGTATCCATTTCCCTGGATTTTGGTAACAGTTGTATTGAGCAAGTAAATAATGTTCCAAACACCGATAATAACGGGCAGATAAACCAACCTATTACTATTCAACTGCCATCCTGTTTTACCAATCCCAGCCTAACTACCGTGAACGCAACGTTCACCATCAACGGCTCTTCGTCTACGGTGCAGTTTCAGGCGCAGGCAATTAAACTGCCATAAAGGTTTTTCACTGCGGCAACCGTTTATTTTTATCTGCGCACAAATATCTATTACCGGCTTAAGAGATATTCTCCCTAAAGCCGGTAATTTATGATATGGTATTAATAGAGCGGCGTTCGCTTCACTCATCAATGGTGATGATAACTGTATAACGCACTATTACAGACAAGGATCTCTTGTTATGCCATTGAAATATCTGCCGGAGAAACCCACCGCGAAACACACTCGGCCATTTCGGCTTTTAGCGGGAGCTTCATTTGTTCTGACCGCTGTTACATGGCTTATTGTAAACGAGCAGCGCCGCAGAGCAAATATAAAAATCTATGATTCAATTCAACGAATGCCCAAGCAGCCCAAGCGCACCGCAGCATCGGTTTGGGCCGTTATCCGGAAGTATGTGGTAGACCCTTGGAGCCATTACCGTAAAGAGCTGACACAAAACGCACAGCGACGGACTTTGGAGATTGGCGTAGATTATTGGCCCAATTTACGGCATTATACTAATGACATCGAGCTGACCGGGGTAGAATATAATTTGCAAACATTTTACCGCGCTCGAAAACGGATTCGGCAATTTCGTCCGCAAACCGCCGTTATCTACGCTACAAATTCTTTGCTGCCTTTTCCCGATGAGTATTTTGATACAGTAGTTACATCGCTTTCATTATGCAGCGTGGAAGATAGCAAAGCTGTGCTGAGCGAGATACGCCGTGTTTTAAAAAAAGATGGCCGCTTTCTTTTTTTAGAGCACGTCCGCGCGGAAAATACATTTGTGGCAATCCTGCAAGATTGGCTGACACCGCTATGGAGCCGGCTTTCTTCCAACTGTCATCTCAACAGAAATACCATAGCGGAAATTGAAACTGCTGGTTTTATCATTCTTACCCGCAAAACCTTAAGCGGCGCATGGGGGCCGGTTCGTCCAACCATAATGGGAATAGCAGCCGCAACGCAGCAAGAAGCGCAAACACCTACTCTTTTATTGGAAACCGATTTATGACCATACCAAGCGCGCAAACACAAAAATTATCCAATACGGCTTTGCGCTGGAATTTTTGGTTTATGGGCTGGGATATCGCTTTTTTTACTGCAGCGTTAAGCGTCAGTTCCATTTCTACTATTTTACCGTTATTTGTCAGCCATATTACTAAAGAAAACTGGCTCATCTCGTTACTTATCTCTGTTCGCGCTCTGGGATCTTTTTTACCAATGCTGCTGGTCGCCTCATTTGCCGAGCGCAGGCAGCGACTAAAAAACACATTGCTTTATCTTACAGTGCTGGAACGCATACCGTTTTTATTGCTTGCCATCGCAGCCATAACTATTACACAAATAAATAGCGCAGCAATGTTGATATTCTTTTTCATAATGATCTTTATGCAAGCAGCAGGCGGAGGTTTAACATATACTCCCTGGCTGGATATTGTTTCACGCGCTATCCCCGAACAAATGCGCGGCAGATTTCTCGGGGGCTGGGTAGGCGCCGGCAATATTTTGGGAATATTTGGCGCAGCGCTGGCGACATATTTTATTGCTAATTTCTTTTGGCCGATTAATTTTGCCTTATGTTTTTTAGCAAGCTTTATCTTAGTAAGCATTTCGTTTGTATTATTAACGTTCATTAAAGAACCGATCCGCGAATCAGTTCACCTACAACAATACGCTAACACGGCAAAGCCCAAGCTTTATGCGTGGGCAACAGATATGTATACTGTAATTGCACAAGATAAACCATTTCGTCGATATCTGATGATCAGCGTTATATATGGCGCCGCACAAATAGGTATGGGATTAATAGCAATTTCAGCGCTGAAACAGGCGCATTTAAGCGCCGCAGAAGTGGGATTAGATACACCGATTGTGGCGGCGTCTTTAATGTTTGGCTATTTTCTTTGGGGATTTATCGGCGACCACTTAGGGCATAGGGCGAGCTTGGTGTGGAGTTCAGTATTTGGCGCGTTTTCCATGCTCTTTGCGTTGTTAGCTCATTCATTCATTTTGGTTACGCTGGCGTTTATTTGCTATGGATTAAACTCATCCGGTTTTCAGCTGTCGCAGATGACATATGTGTTAGAGTTCGGCGCGCCGGCGCGGCGCCCAGTTTATTTAGGTTTAGCTTCACTGATAATGGCGCCTTTTGCCTCGCTGTTTCCTTTATTTGGCGGCATACTTGCCGATACTATGGGGTACACACCGGTATTTTTTGCAGGTATTGTATTTAATTTTCTGGCTGCCGCCGGCTTTCAATGGTATTCTAAAAATCCGGCGCAACTCAGCGCACAATCCAAATAAGGCGCATGCTTTTTATTGAACAGAG
>JAKAOI010000317.1 GCA_021812265.1 Chloroflexota bacterium
ACAAAGATAGCGCTGGCGCAAGGTATGTTTTGCAGCAGAACATATTTGCTGTCAGCGCTTGTTGTTATTCATTTTTCGCTTGAGTGATGTGATATGCTGTAACCAATAGAAGGTTTTTCGCTGCAGTATGGAACATCGGGGATGTACAGGGGCAATGCTCCTTGTACGGGGTTCTGGGGTGTCCCCAGACCTCCCTTTATCAGATACGAGAACCCTTTCAAGCGAAAATCCTACAATAGAAGGATTTTTTAATTTGCCGGTATTATTTGGGGTTTTTAGCAATATATGATGGATATTTCAGCAGCAAGCGCAGCCAGTAGCACGCGAAAAGGGCATATCATTGTGATTTCTGGGCCATCGGGAGCAGGAAAAGATACTATTATTGAAGGAGCGCAACGGCAATTGCAGCTTCATCAGATTATCACCGCAACTACTCGCCCCAAAAGAGACACTGAAATTGATGGCGTACACTATCAATTTATGACTAACCAGCAATTTTTGGATTTGCGCGCACATGGCGGCATGCTTGAAAGCGCGCAGGTATATGATTACTGGTATGGCATACCATATACCTCGGTGCAAACAGCTATTGATAATGGCTTGGATACACTCATCAAAGTGGATACCCAAGGCGCTAAAACGCTGAAAAAAATGCTTCCGCAATCCACATTTATTTTTATTCGCCCGGAACGTCTTGAAGATCTACAGAACAGACTTTCGCGAAGAAATAGTGAGACAGATGAACAGCTTATGATAAGGATTCATAAAGCTGAAGTGGAGCTGCAGGAACAAGTTTGGTTCGACTATGTTATTATCAACGCAAATGGTCGGCAGGAAGCGACAATTCGCCTCATGATTCAGCTTATCCAGCAGATTATCCTCACACAAAAATAATCTGCAGCGAAAGCCCTGATAGTATGTAGGACTTTCACTTGAAAGAAAAGCATATTTTTCTGGTGTATGAAACAGAGGGAGGTCTGGGGATACCCCAGAACCCCGTACAAGGGGCATTGCCCCTTGTATATCCCCGATGTTCCATGCTGCAGCGAAAGCCCTGATAGTATGTAGGACTTTCACTTGAAAGAAAAGCATATTTTTCTGGTGTATGAAACAGAGGGAGGTCTGGGGATACCCCAGAACCCCGTACAAGGGGCATTGCCCCTTGTATATCCCCGATGTTCCATGCTGCAGCGAAATCCCTGATAGTATGTAGGACTTTCACTTGAAAGAGAAGCATATTTTTCTGGTGTATGAAACAGAGGGAGGTCTGAGGTGTTCCATGCTGCAGCGAAAGCCCTAACACGATTGCCTGTTGGGTGTTTATTGCGCATTTTTCAGCAGCGGTAAAGCGTCTTGTAGATTTTGCCGAATATATGTTGGCTGATAGGGTGATTTTGCCACATCGAGCATTGTTGAAACACCGCTCAGCAGCAGCAGCGTATCTGTTCCTGCTGCAACCCCGGCGGCAATATCCATATCCAGCGCGTCACCAATCATTAATGTGTTGGCAGGAGTAGCGTTCATTTGCTGAATGCTTTCCAGCAACAGTCGCGGCGCCGGTTTGCCGATTATTTCAGCTTTTTTGCCGCTTGCTGTTTCCAGCGCCGCAAGAATTGCGCCGCAGCCGGGATCTAACCCATGTTCCATGGGAATAACCGGATCTTTGTTTACTGCGATGAATGCGGCTCCGGCGCGCAACGCGCAATTCGCTTGCTGCAGTCCGGCATATGTTACTGTACGATCTAACCCCACCAATACTACATCGGCGCTCTCAGCGGGGAACTCTGGATGATCCGGCGCGTCGTTCCGCTCTAAGTTCAAGGTATGCAATCCGTGTGACGCCGCTAGCCGCCGCAAAGTTGGCAGCCCAGTCACCCAAACCTTGCCCTGCGGAAATTTTCGGGCAATATATGTTACGGCTGCAGAACCGGCGGTAACAACATGTTCATTCGTTGTTGAAAATCCAAATGTGCGGAGCTTTTCCGCAGTGTCTTCCGCCGATATCATAGAATTGTTCGACAAAAAGCGATACGGAATGCGCAGTTCGTGTAAATACGCTAAAAATTCATCTGCGCCGGGCAATTTTTGCGATCCTCGCCAAAAAACCCCATCTAAGTCAATCGCAAAAGCGCGATACATTGTATTGCCCATCAACTTTGCGCTAAACCTCTGATAGCAACGATTTCATCGCGCAACCGGCTCTTTTCATCACGCAATTCTTTTTCAATTTTATCACAGCCATGCAGAATAGTGCTGTGGTCTCTTCCGCCAAGCTCTTGGCCGATTTCGAGTAAAGAAGCTTTGGTGTCTTGTCTCATCAGCCACATTGCCACCTGCCTTGGCATAACGATATGTTTATCGCGTTGTTTTCCGCGCAAATCTTCAATAGAAATATGATAATATTTGGAAACAGCGGCAAGCACTTCTCCAATCGTAATTCTGCGTTGCGGCTGATCTGTTGTTCCCAATGAATTCAGCGCTTGCCTGGCGATATCGGATGTAATCGGCACGCCGTGCAGCTTGGCAAAAGCAACCACACGGTTTAGCGTGCCTTCCAGTTCGCGCACGTTGGTTTGAACACGTTCAGCTAAATAGGTAAGCACGGAGTCATGGATATTTTCATTTAACGCTTCGGCTTTAGCGCACAATATTGCGTGGCGGGTTTCCATATCCGGCGGTTGTATATCGGCGGTTAAGCCCCACTCAAAGCGAGATCGCAGGCGTTCTTCCAGTTCGATAGCTTTGGGAGGACGATCACTGCACATCACAATTTGTTTGCCGGCGCCATAGAGGGTATTAAATGTATTGAAAAACTCCTCTTCGGTAGAGTCTTTACCGGCGATAAACTGAATATCGTCTACCAGCAGAACATCTACAGAGCGATATTTGGCGCGGAAATTTTCTGTATTACGGTACCGGATTGCGTTAACGATTTCGTTGGTAAAATCTTCTGAAGTGACGTATAAAATCTTAGCGCCTTTGGGAATAAGAAAATTGGCAATGGCGTACATCAAATGGGTTTTACCCAATCCCACACCGCCATATAAAAATAGCGGGTTATATGCTTCGCCCGGTTTTTCCGATACAGCTTGCGATGCGGCGTATGCAAACCGGTTGCCGCTGCCCACAATAAAATTATCAAAGGTATAGCGGGGATTAATTCGCTGCTGAATATCTGGCAGTACGCTGGAGCTGCCGGGATAAGCGTCTTGATTTAAGCGTTCCGTCTGTTCCGATTTCAGTGTTGTTTGCGCTGCGCTGGGTTTTTGCATACTGGTGTATATTTTGCGTCCGCTGCGGTTTTGTATCGCGCTGCGTTGTTCTTGTGGTGTTGTTTTGGGCAGCCTTTTGGGCAGAATATCTGAAAGCGGCGGTGTAGGCATAGTGTCTGCGCCTGCGGTTACATCGCTGAACAGCGGAGTAGATGCGCTGTCGGGCTGCGGATGGCGATTTTTATTTGCTGCCGCGGCAATAATTTTTACGTGGATTCCCTTTTTAGCGCCGATAACTTCGGTAACCGCATTTTCGATATATAGGAGGCAGCGTTTTTCTAATTGTTCTTTTGCTCCATTTCCATTTACATGAAGAATATATTTATCATTGCTATGAGTCGAAATTAGCCTGC
>JAKAOI010000318.1 GCA_021812265.1 Chloroflexota bacterium
ATTTTAGGAATAAAAAAATACCTAAACCAGCCACCCGCCCCGCGCTATAAAAACAATAAATAGCGCTTGCATTCCCCACCCAAACATCATGAAAAATTCACCGAACCATTTGCGCCGGCTCATCGCTTTGCCAACCAATGCGGCCAGCGGAAACAGCGCAATGGTGTAGCGGCCCGCAGAAGCGTACATATCGGGGAAAATTGCGTTTGGCACAGGACCCAAAATAAGAATAAACAGCAAAGAAGCCGTTACATATATCACTGATGATATGCGCAGATATTGCGGCGTAATAATAACTAAGGCAATTGCCGCCGCAAGCGGAAGAAAATCTATCAATGCGCGAACTTGTGTATAGGAAAGCGCCGGTTCGGTAAATACCTGCTGAATGGCGGTATAAAAAGCGTCCCAAGGCATAATGAATCCATGCGCGTTATACGATTGCGCATGCATAAAGGCCAGCAAATCACGCCATTTCCATTGGCAGTATAGCGCATATATTCCCACCCCTATCCCTGCGCCGATAGACGCAATCCATGCGCGCAGCGACTGTTTTTGCCATGCAATAAACGCCAGCGGAAACACTAACACTATCGCCGACGGCCGAGATAATCCCGCTAAAATTCCCATCGCCAGCGCCGGTGTATATCTGCCGGACCGCGCAAAGACCAGCGCCCAAACCGCCAGCGCTAAAAAAAGGCTTTCACTGTAGCCGATGGCCAGAAAAAACGCAAACGGGTACGCCAGCAGCGCGCGCATTGTCCATTCGGCAGAGTAGTTTTCTTGTTCACACCAAATTATTATTCCCCACAGCGCAATATACAGCGCGCAATTGCTGATAAGCATCGCTATAAAAGAAACTTGTCCCGGATCTAAGAACAGAAAAAAATGTATCAGGAGTGGGAATAGCGGGAAAAAACCCGCTAAAAAAGTATGTGTATAGCCGTTTGTGGCAATTATCTGATACCATAGCGAGTCCCAAGAATTCACTGAAGTTAAAACGGCGGTTAGTGACGCGCTTGGATGATTGGCGTATTGGCTTTGGTAGGGAGTTAGCAGATCCCCTGCAATAATAAGCAGCGCATAGGCGGCGCGGCTGGCCAGCCAATATATTGCCGCTACTCCGGCCGGCTGTTTCAGCCATGCTTGCGCTCCGCGGCGCAAATACTGGGCGTAGTGCGAAATATCCTTAATCATGATTCTTGTTTCAATAAATAATAATGGGTGTATTTAACTCCGCCCACTCATACACTAGGCCCATTTGCTGCAGCGGAACATTTACACACCCGTGGGAACCATTGTTATCTGCGTTGGGGTCGTAGTGCGGCAGGTTTGACCCCGGACCAAACTGAGTGCGCCACCAAGCGTCGTGAATAAAGTACCCGCCCGGATGAAAATTTAATGTATAGCGCACTAATGTAGGCGCGTACCAATATTTCGAGCCGGCGGGAAATGGTGAGGTAAAAAGCACATTTACCGCTTTTGCAATAATGCGCCAAGACCCGGGAGGTGTCGGTAAAGATTGCTCTCCCGTAGTGATATAGGTAGTAAATACCAGATTGCCGTTATCATACAAACGCATTGTTTGTTCTGCCAGCGAAATAATAATAACTTTACCGCTCATAATATCGTAATAATGCATAAGGGTAAAATCCGCGGTGTGCGGCTGATTATACGGCGTATGTGTTTGCGCGTTGGCAATCATTTCACGCAAGTTTTCGGTCAGCAGCGCCGTTTCAGAGTCGGTGTTCTGAAAATCTTGAAGGGTTTGCGAGCCGGCAAAATCACTTTGCAGCTGCTGCACGCCAAATTCACCGTGATATTCATAATCTTGCAAGCCCATAGTGTCTGCCGTATGCAGCAGCGCCGTAAAATTATCAATATCTTTTTGTGTTTTGCCGATTGTCAGCGGCAGCTGCATCGCGGCAATCTGATTTTGCACAGCCGATTCAAACTGAACAAATTGCGCCAGTGAAACAATGTGGCCGAGGGCGGCGTTATCTTGCCGCCATTGCTGCTGAAACGGCGCGCTGTTTTGTTGATAATTTTGCAGCAACGTTATATTTTTTTGCAATACATCCAGTTGTGCGCCGCCGACATAGGGAATTGCCTGTATTTCATCGTTTACCAAACCAATAATTTGCGCATTTATTTGACTGCTGAGAAAGAAAAAATCATTCTGTGTTTTTGCCAGCGCATATGCCGTTTGATCTTGCGCATATTCTTGCTGCGCCAGTTGATTTTGTATGCCGGCGCGAGATAATTTTGCGGAAATAGCGCTGAAATTTGTAAGCTGGTTGAAGGCGTTCTGCATGGTATGCACAATAGCGGTTTGCTGCAGAATTTGATTATTTGTCGTGATAAGTTCTTGCGATGTTACCGCTTGCGCGTAGCTTTGGGAATCTGCGTTTTGCCAAACAGTAAAATAGGTAGACGCTATGCCCTGAGATTGCGCCAGACTAATCGCGTTATTCAGCGCCGCAAAAGAAAGCTGTGTGGCGCTATTATTTTGTTCAAAGGAAGTATATTCGCTGGTATATACAGAATTTATCATCGATTGCAGTGAGGTAATTGTCTGTGTTTCGCTGATAGCCAGCCATTCCGCTTGCGTAATAATTGTGTTCTCTTGATCTTTTATCGAGGTGATGCTGCTTTGCGGAACGCCGAAATGCGCGGCGTGAATGAGCAATGCGTCGAGCTGCGCTTTTACGTTTTGGGTTTGACCGGAAAGAGGCGCTATGCCGCACCCGGCAAAAAGCGGCAAAAGCAAGGCAGCCAACAACGCGATAAGAACGCGGTGTTTTGCTTTTTGTTGTATTGATAGCGCCATAGTATGCCTCTTAAACCGATTTCTTTACGCAGTGTGTTGGCGGCCTGAACGGGAGCAAAGCATAAGCAGGGGCAGCAGACCCCCAGACAGGGTTTGGAGTGTTCCCAAATTTTTCCTTATTTCTTTTTAGTATACCCCGTAAGCGCGGCGGCGCGCGATAGCATGGTATATTTGTCGGGCAGCGCTGTTATGAGGCTTTTTGCTTCGCTTGCGCTTTGCCGCGCTGCGCCTCGCCATACCAATACTGCCACTCTTCATCGCGATCTGCTTCCGGCGCAGCCTCCAATCGCTCCACCGCTTCGCTGAACCAGATCACTGCTTCTCGCAGCTGCTCTTGCTGCTCGTAGCCGCTGTGCGCTCGCTCTCCCAGTGAAAGCGCTAAAATGCCGCGATCCAGCGCATTCAACGCTGCGCCATATCGCGCGTCAAACGATGTATCCATAACCAGACCTTCTTTCCGCACACGAATTGCGCCGTCATCTTCCAGATATTCTGCGCGCATGGCTTCCTCTACGATCGGAAATAACTGCTGCGCCGCAGTCAGCGCCGGCTCCGCATCGATGCGATCCGCCAGCTTCATTTCCATGCCCGTTACCAACACCGCCGCAATCAGCGTGAGCTTTTGCCGCCATCCCCACCCAAACGCCTCGCAAACCTGGATAATTTGATCCGGGTTGAGGACATAAAAATGACCGGAAGTTTCAATCGATTTTCTGAGCCGGCGCACGGTTTCCCGGTTGATACCGGCCCGATCATCGAGATGCCCCAAGCCAAATGGGTTCCCATGCTCATCG
>JAKAOI010000319.1 GCA_021812265.1 Chloroflexota bacterium
GTATTCCAATATCAAACCATTGCTGAATTAGCGGCCCACTCCGGATCGGCGCACATATTAGCGGAACAAGGCTTGGTAACCGGCTCTATTCATATGATGCCGCCCAATCGCTTTATTTTAGGCCCGCGAATGGGAAACCCCTATTCTTACGCGCTGGCGTACATTCTAGAAGGCCCAGCTGCGCTGGATCCTTCTCTGCTGGAACAAACAGCGCAGCAAATCATCGCGCACCACGATGTATTGCGTATGCATGCGCTGTGCGATCAGGGGGAATGGAAACTTTCTCTGCCAAATCTTGATACCGCGCCATCAACATGGCAAATTGATTTATCCGGATTACCGGAGGTAGAGCAGATAAACGCTTTGCAGCGCATAGTTCGCGAGATTATGTTTGATTTCGATTTAACGCATGAACCGCTTTTACGGCTGGCGCTCTGCGAAATTGGAAACGGGCAGCCGACACCGCTGGTAGTGGCAGGGCATAGTTTAGCGGTAGATATGCAGTCGTGGCAATTTTTAACAGAGGATATTCAAACAGTTTATCGACAGCTTAGCAGCGGTGAGACAGCGCAGCTTCCTGCAAAAACAACATCGCTGAAGCAATGGAACGACAGACTGCAAGAATATGCTCATTCACCCGAACTTTTGGCGGAACTGCCTTATTGGCTTTCGGAGGAACGTAAACATGTGCGGCGGCTGCCAATGGATATGCCTGACGGTGAAAATACAGGTCCATCACTCAGCATGGCGTTAGATCTGCTGAGTTTAGATGAAACAATTGCTTTGATGGAGTACGTTTCCCGCAAAGAAAATTTACAGATCGATACGCTGCTGCTAGCCGCGGCGGCGCTGACGGTAATGGATTGGATTCACGAGCGACAATTGCTGATTATTGTAGAGGGGCATGGGCGCATTACCGATTTTGATGATATCGATCTTTCGCGAACATTAGGGGCGCTGGCGATGGATTATCCGCTGCTGCTCAATTTTTCTGCCACAGAAACACCGGAAGAGATTATACGGCTTGCCCAAAGCGAATTAAAGCAATTAACACATCGGGGCATCAGTTATAATGCGCTGCGCCGGTTCAACAGTGACCATGAAATTGTGCGCCAATTGGAAGCAATGCCTCAGCCTGAAATTTTCTTTAACTATTTAGCGGGATCTGTTGCGCCCGCAATTTCAGAATATGTTGTTTCGGGGCCATATAACGGCCATTTGCTTACCATGGATGAAAATACGCTGCAGCCATTATCGCTGTTGGTAACTGGCTATATTGCAGACGGTCAACTGCAAGTTTCCTGGCATTACAGCTCCAACCAATACCACGCCGAAACAATGGAGCGGCTTGCAAAAGGAACCGTTCAAGAGCTGCGTACATTATTGGCCCAATTGAAGGCCGGTGAATCTCGCTGAGCAATTATTTACATCGGCTGCGGCGCTGAACGCGCTGCAGCGCGGCTATTTTTGTGGGAGAGGGGTGTTTGTTTATGCCAGCTTCGCAAGATTACAGTGTGTGGGTTACGCGACCAAAACCCAGTCCAAACGCGCGTTTACGGTTGTTTTGCCTTCCATACGCAGGTGGAGGCGCATCAATTTATCGCGCTTGGCCAGACATAATTCCACCGGAAATTGAGGTTTGCCCAATTCAACTGCCGGGACGCGAGCAACGTTTTAACGAGCAGCGTTTTTCTGATATTGGGTCGCTGGTGGCAGAGCTTGGCCGCGAGATAGCGCCATTTCTAAACCTTCCCTTTGCCTTTTTTGGGCATAGTATGGGAGCAATTATTGGATTTGAACTAACAAGATATCTGCGCCGAAACGGTCTTCCTGCGCCAGAGCATTTACTGGTATCGGCGCACCGCGCGCCACAGATACCGGATCGACGCGCGCCAATTCATCAATTGCCGGATCAAGAATTTATTCAAGAGCTAAGTTTGCTGAAGGGTATGCCAGATGTAGTTTTAGCTGACGCCGATTTAGTCGCATTAATGGCGCCGCTGTTACGCGCTGATTTCGCAATAGCTGAAACATATACATATATGAACGAAGAACCGCTGATATGTCCTATTTCGGTATTCGGAGGATTGCAAGATGAGGGGATTACAAAAGATGATTTAACAGCTTGGCAAAAACAAACTGCAGCAGCGTTTATGCTGCACATGGTTAATGGCGATCACTTCTTTTTTGTAAAAGATCGGGTTACCATTCTTCGCGTCATTTTCCAAGATTTACAAAGGACATGCTTACGGTAATGTCTACATTCTGCGGCGCTTCGCAATAATACGCCGAAGCAGCAGATAACAAAAAACTAACTCTTAAGAGGGGAATTTTATTATGTTAGCCGATATCTCAGACCCTACGGTAAAGCAACTAAGAAGCAAGATTACACAGATTATGCGGGCAATACGTGCGCAAACACCTCCGTTAGCGTCTATGGCGCTGGCGAGTACGGCAAAAGGCAGCGAAATTTGGGAGGGGTGTATTGATGGCGAATCGATAAAGCGTGTGGTTATTTACCTGCGTTCCAGCGGATGTTCTTGGGCAATGAAGCCATCATCTGATGGCACACCGGTATTTAAGGCAGGCTGCTTAGATTGTGAGCATAGCGTAGCCGGAACAACTTTTGGCAGGGCAATACCTGCGGCGACGTATGTAAAACAATTTGAGAAGGAATTTGTTAAATATCAAGATTACAGCGAATATCCAATGCTGTGCGTATATAACGAGGGCAGCATGTTAAACGAAGCAGAGTTGCCGGCCGAAGCCCGCAGAGATATTCTCAAGCTTATTGCTGAAAATAAAAACATTAAATCAGTTATACTTGAATCTCTGCCGGAATACATAACTGAACCAATTTTAGATGAAGCCAGAACAATTCTTGGCGACAAATATCTGGAAGTGGGGGTTGGCTTAGAAAGCTGTGATCCCATGGTGCGGCATTTAGCTATTAATAAACCCTTTACCCTGCAGCAGTTTGAGGAAACAGCAAAACTCATTCGAAAATATTGCCATTTATTGTCATATATCCTTGTCAAGCCATCGTTCCTGACAGAAAAAGAAGCGTTGCAAGATTCATTGAATACCGTGCAATATGCGTTTGATGTCGGATCAGATGTAGTTTCTATAGAGCCGCTGAATATCGGGGAATATGCCATGTCCGGCGCATTAAATCGTTTGGGTCTGTATCGTGTTCCATGGTTGTGGACAGTGCTTGAAGTGGCAAAAAAATCTCATACGCTGGGTGAAACACGGCTAGGCGGATATCAGTTTGCGCCAAAATATGAAAACTTTGCTCAAAATTGTCCGAATTGTACGTTGCGTGTAAAAGAAGCAATTGTGCAATACAATTCAACCAACGATATTGCGCATTTAACAGGGCTAACCTGCTCATGCCAAGATGAATGGCGCGAGGAACTGAACAAAGACTACCCATATATTGTTGATCGGGTTCAGCAATATGTAGAGCTTTTAGGCAAAGAATATCTATAATAACCTGCTATATAGCGTAAAGGCAAAATATGTCGGAGAGATTTCAGAGAAAATCAGAGATCCCTCCGATTTTATATAGGATTTTCGCTTAAAAAACCTCATGTTCCTCGTATCTGAAACAAAAGAAG
>JAKAOI010000320.1 GCA_021812265.1 Chloroflexota bacterium
CGCCGATAATAACCAAGCGTTTGCCGTCAATTGCAATACCGGAACGATCGAGCAGCTCAAACACCGCTAAACATGTGGCTGGCAGCTTTGCCGGCTGCTTTAAAAACAAATTGCCGATATTTGCCGCGACAGCGCCGTCAACATCTTTATCGGGGTCTATTGCGTCTTTGAGGGCAATTTTCTGTATGTGTGAAGGAATAGGCGCTTGAATCATAATCCCGCGAATGTGTTGCTGCGCATTAAGGCGCTGAATCACCTGCAGCAATTCTTCAGTGGATGTGTCTTGCCGCAGCCACTGAACATGCGAGGCGATTCCTACATGTTTTGCGGCGCGCCGCAGCTGGCGGGTATACACATCACTTGCAGAATCCCCCGTTTCATTTTTCCAGGCAATGATCGCCAGCTCTGGGGTAAAGCCCAAAGTTTGTATCTGCGCCGCAGCCTTTGCCGCCAATTCTAAACGAATTTGTTCAACAAACTGGGTTCCTTCAAGAATTTGCGCCGTCATTTTGCAATTTCGTTTTCCTTTGCGGTGTTCATAAATGGCATATACGCCAGTGTTTGCGGCACGATATGCTGCAGCCGCTGCGCCGCCATCGCAGCGCGTTCCTGAAATCTTGTCGCTATTTCATGATTATCAAGATTTCGTATATTTTCATATACATTTAACAGCGCCGAATCTGCCGCAGCTTTCGCTAATATTGCCGCGCTGCCCGCGTCGGCCAGCACCGTTTTGTTGCCAAACGCCGCGATTTTCAGCGCAAGTTCGGCGCACCCGCACGCTGTTTCAGCGGCGGCCAGCGGAATTTCCGTTGCGTATTGCAAAGCGCTTTGAATGGCTTCGGGACGGGTGGCGTCGGTTTTGGGGATTGCGTAGGCGCCCGCCACTTTTGCAAAGGCGGCGGCGTCTTCACTCATCAGGTTTTGCGCATATACGCGCAGTTTTTCGCTTTCCGCCAGCAGAGTTTCCGCCTCTCCGCGCACAGATTCATATTTCTTTTTATTGACAGTAAACCGGGCGACCATACTAACCAGCGCAGCGCTGAGCGCGCAACACAACGCGGCGGCGGCTCCGCCTCCCGGCGCGGGATTATCTCCCGCCAGTTCATCCAGCCATTGGCCGATAGATTGGCGCTGAAATTCCATAGGGCACATCACCTCGTACTTATTCTATCATATATCAGACGGCTCAATTTTTTTGCAAAGACAAAAATCGCTCAAAAACTTCATTTCCCAACAGCATTCCCCTCTGTGTCAATCGGATAATCGATTCGCCGTCATTGTTATCTTCTTCCAGCAAACCATTATCCTGCAAAAATCGCAGCTCCGGAAACACATCAGCCAACGCACGCTGAAACCGATTTTGAAACCATCCCAGCGGTATCCCTTCGCGCAGCCGCAGCCGCATAATCACTGTTTCAGATATCAGCTCTTCAGCCATCAGTTCACGCCGCTCCACAACGGGGCCGCCGATACTGCCGATTCCCAACGCTGCGGGATTCCATTCGCTGTGCGTCGCAGCGATATAAGCCGCTATTTCCGTTTGATTGCTGTAATGGGTGTTATTCCAAAAGCTGTGCGCGCCTGCCCCCACACCAATAAACGGCCGCAATTTCCAGTACGTGATATTATGCTCGCATTCATAGCCGGGCAGCGCCCAATTGGAAATTTCATAGTGATGATATCCGGCGGCGGCTAAGCGGTCACAGGCATATTCATACATATCGGCGGCAATATCTTCAGACGCCGTAACAACATCGCCGCGCTGAACCCAATCAAATAACGGGGTGTTCGGCTCAACAATAAGAGAATATAAAGAAAGGTGCTGCGCCTGCAACGCCAGCGCTTTTTCCAGCGTATCTTGCCACTGCGCCATGGTTTGTTCGGGCAGGGCATACATAAAGTCAAAATTCAGCGAACGGAAGCCGGCGGCGTTCCCTTTAGCCGCAGCGGTCAAAATATCATCAGGCGAGTGAATTCTGCCCAGCCAGTGAAGCAAATCTGCGTCAAAACTTTGCGCGCCCATTGAAAGCCGGTTCACGCCGCATTTTTGCGCGGCGTCCAATCGATTATACTCTAACGCTCCGGGGTTTGCTTCCAAGGTAATTTCGGCGGAGTCGTCTACCGCAAACACTGCGCGTACCGCATGCAAAACATCACAGATATCTGTTGCCGGCAGCAGGCTGGGCGTTCCCCCGCCCCAAAATATTGTGCAAACACGCTTCGGCGCGCCATTCGCCGATTGCAGCGCTTGTCCCAACAAGGTTATCTCGCGAATAAGCGCTGCAATATAGCGTTTACGCCAGCCGAACATGCCGGCGTATGTATTAAAATCGCAATAGGGACATTTTTTGTGGCAAAAAGGGATGTGGATATACAGCGAGATAGCTTCTGATTCGCTGTTATATGCGCTTACTGTTTTTAATTGCATATTTTGTGCTGCCTTCTGCTTCCCCTGTGCCCCTGCTTATTGCTGCCCGAAATAAACCGGAATATCACACAGCACATGAGGGGAGGTTTGGGGAGGCGCCCCAATCCCCGTCCGGTGACTTGCCATCCCCCCTGTATCCCTGCTTATTGCTGCCGAAATAACAACATTTACGGTGTTGGTGTGGGCTGGAACGTAACATTAAAGCTAGGAACAGCCGGAATATTCTGTGAACTGGTTTGGAATGTTGTATTAATCGAAGATATCGTCGTCGGCGGCAGATATCGCTGGCCGGTAAGCCAGTGATTCAGCGCGTTTTGCTGAAGATTTTGCAATGTAGTGGCGTCTACCGCGCGCGCAGGATCTATTGCCAAGACAGAAACGATATCATATGTTCCGTTAATATCTTTTATCACCGGGCTGATATGATTGGGTGATTTTTGCGCAAACGCCCAAGCTTCAACGCCTTGGTCTTGCTGGCCCTGAATTACCCAGCCTAAATCTCCGCCTTTGGTGTTGCTGGTAGAATCCACAGAATATTTTTTTGCCAGCGCGGCAAATTGGGTGGGATCTTTTTTCAATTGGGCAAGCAGTGTATTTGCAAGTGTTTGCGATGTTACCTGAATCAGCGCCAAGTGCATTTGCAGGGTAGGAGATTTAATCAGGCTTTGCAAATAATTCTGCATTGCGGTGCGGCGCAGTGTGACGGCAATGGAAGCTTTCACATCGTCAACCGAAAGGTGATCTGAGCTTAAAAAGTTCTGAATGGATTGGCCGGAAGGAAACGCCTTAACAAATGCATTATAGCCGGAATCAATCATCGATTGGGTGACATCGAGGATTTTTTTTGATGACGGATTTGAGCGTTCAAAGTTAGCAATACCTTGCTGAATCAATTGGTCTTCAATTAAATCATTGACCGCCAAAGAATCGACTTGAGTTTGACTGAATGAAGCCTGATACGATGACAGCTCCGTACTCAACTGTGCGTTTTGCTGCTGCAGCTGCGCGACATTTTTAGGATTTTTAGCAATTTGCGCGCTCAGGCTATTTACTTGATTGGTTAAAGATTCCACTTGGTTCCAGTTTTGTTGCGCTAAATAGGCCACCATTTTATAATATGTTTTTTGTGAAATATTCGTCCCGTTTACGGAAACAATAGG
>JAKAOI010000005.1 GCA_021812265.1 Chloroflexota bacterium
GAACAAAGCGTTTCCGCAGATACTGCCAATGTATCTGCCGAACATACACAACCTATAACCCCGGCGCCGGCAGAAACACCCAAGCCGGAAGAATAACAGCGTCTGATAGGAAGCAGGCGCAGGTTTCATCCACAAACCTGTGAACCGCTTCCATTCAGCCGGAGGAAATGAAAACATGTTATTAGCTCCATCGCGAACGAAGTTTCGCAGACAACACCGCGGCCGCATGCGCGGCGAAGCAACCCGAGGCAATGTAATTGCGTTTGGCGAATTTGCCTTAGTTGCGACAGAGCCTGTATGGCTGGAAGCAAAGCAAATTGAGGCAGCGCGCCGCACCATTAACCACCACATTAAACGTGGCGGCAATTTGTGGATTCGCGTTTTCCCCGATAAACCCGTGACAAAAAAACCCGCCGAAACCCGCATGGGCAGCGGTAAGGGCGCTCCGGATCACTGGGTGGCGGTAGTAAAACCGGGCCGCATTATATTTGAAATGAGCGGGGTTTCTGAAGAGATAGCCCGTGAAGCGCTTCGGCTGGCTGCATACAAATTGCCGATTCACACAAAATTTATAAAGAAAGAGGAAACTGCGCCTGCGGCTGAACCGGAAGCGTAGTTTGCTGGAGTGAATCTGGCAAAGGTATGGTGCTATTATGGCCGAAATTCAATTAACCGATCAAAAAGAAAATGAACGCCGAAAACTGGTTCGCAGTATGACGATGGCAGACGCCTTAGAGGAAGTTACTCGCTTACGCCGGCATCTTTTCGATTTGCGGATACAGCAGGACCGCGGGGAAGTGCGCAATGTGCGCCAGTTCGCCCGCACTCGCAAAGATATAGCAATGCTTCTGCATCATATAACCGAGTTGGAAAACACTGATGCGGAAATGTTTGTAGAATTCGAAAACGCCTCTGATGAGGACGCTGAAACAGAAAATGAATCTGTAAAGGATGAGGAGGGCGTTCAGGAATGACTGGCGTACAGGAAACAGCAAAACATCGTCAGACAAAAGCAGGTGTTGTAGTCAGCGATAAAATGCAAAAAACCATTGTGGTAGCCGTGGAAACCTTTAAGGTACATCCGCTGTATCACAAACGATATCGCTGGACGAAGCATTTTAAAGCGCACGATGAAAATAATACGGCAAAAATCGGCGATAAGGTAATTATCGAAGAAACACGCCCTTTAAGCAAGGAAAAACGGTGGAAATTAATTGAAATTACCAGCCGTTCCGTATCATTGGATATTCCGTCTGACACTAATGAAGGCGAGGCAGAATAACCATGATACAGCCGCAATCTCGATTAAAGGTTGCTGATAATACCGGCGCGCGTGAAATTATGTGCATTCGCGTTATGGGCGGCTCCGGCAAACAATATGCCGGCGTCGGCGATATTATTAAGGCTTCCGTAAAAGTTGCGCTTCCGAACAGTGGCGTGAAAAAAGGCGAAGTAGTCAACGCCGTTATTGTGCGAACACAAAAAGAATACAGCAGGGAAGATGGATCTGTTATCCGTTTTGATGATAACGCCGCCGTGCTGCTTGCTCCGGGCAATAATCCCCGCGGAACCCGTATTTTCGGCCCCGTTGCGCGTGAATTGCGCGATGGGTTTATGAGAATTGTTTCATTAGCGCCGGAGGTGCTGTAATGCGTAAAAAAATAGCGTTTCCGCCGAAACACCTGGCGCATTTAAAGGTGTTGAAGGGTGATGAAGTGTTGATCATCGCCGGCAAAAATCGCGGCGAAAAAGGCCGTGTAGAAAAAACCTTTCCGCTGACTAACCGCGTGATTGTGGAAGGGAAAAATATAGCAAAGCGCCATTTGAAACCGCGCCAAGGCGCACCCGGCGGCATGGTAGAAAAAGCAATGCCGATGCATGTTTCAAATGTTCAGGTTGTTTGCTCTGAATGCGGTGAACCGACTCGGGTTGGCTACGAACGCGCGGCGATGGGAACCGATCAGCGTGTTCGCGTGCGCAGAATTTGCAAAAAATGCGGAAAGCCAATTCAAGATAATTCCAGAACGGTGAGGAGCAGCTAATCATGGCGGAATCACGGTTACAAAAACGATATGAATCAGAAATTGCGCCGGCGCTGCTGGAATATTTCCACTATTCCAATGTTATGCAGGTGCCTAAGGTTCATAAAATTGTAGTGAATATGGGCGTAGGTGAGGCCGCTATTCAAGGACATGAAAAAGTCATCGAATATGCGGTGCGCGATATGACCGAAATTACAGGCCAAAAACCTGTGGTAACCATTGCGAAACGTTCGGTAGCTTCTTTTAAGTTGCGCGAAGGCCGCAATGTTGGGTGTATGGTGACACTGCGCGGACAGCGAATGTATGATTTTCTGGATAAATTAATCAACGTTGTGTTGCCGCGTGTGCGCGATTTCCAGGGTATTTCTGCAAATGCGTTTGATGGCCGGGGCAATTACAGCCTTGGTTTGCGTGAGCAGATTATTTTCCCTGAAATTGAATATGACAAAATTGATAAGGTGCGTGGTCTGGAAATTACAATTGTCACCACTGCGCGTACCGATGAAGAAGGCCTGCAGCTTTTACGATTGCTTGGCATGCCATTCAGAAAGAAATAGGAGAAAGGCTCTATGGCAAAAATTTCGATGATTGCGCGCAGCCGCAAAAAAATAAAGTACGCCGTTCGTCAGCACAATCGCTGCCAAATTTGCGGACGCCCCCGCGGTTATATTCGCCAATTTGGCATATGCCGCATTTGTTTCCGCGAACGCGCATTGCTCGGTGAATTACCCGGCGTTACGAAATCTAGCTGGTAGGCCCCGGGAGGAACGTTTTTCATATGAATATGACTGATCCTATTGCCGATATGCTGACACGCATTCGCAATGCGATAATGGCTCGCCACAGCCGCGTAACCATTCCTTCTTCAAATATGAAGATTGCTATTGCAAAAATTCTCAAAGAAGAAGGGTATATTAAGGATTATGATG
This sequence comes from Chloroflexota bacterium, assembly GCA_021812265.1. Classification (GTDB taxonomy): domain Bacteria; phylum Chloroflexota; class Ktedonobacteria; order Ktedonobacterales; family JACDGC01; genus JAJYBV01. The sequence continues at coordinate 2,972 of JAKAOI010000005.1, forward strand.
TCATTAAAGATACTCCGCAGGGAACAATTCGCATAACTTTGCGGTATGTCGATAAAAGATCCGTGCTTACTCAGCTCGTTCGCATCAGCAAGCCGGGCTTACGGGTTTATACAAACCATTCAGAAATTCCGCGGGTTCGCGGCGGGGTTGGAACTGTCATAGTTTCTACGTCGAAAGGTCTTATGACCGGACACAAAGCATTTTTACAAGGGCTAGGCGGTGAAATTGTCTGCTATGTTTGGTAGTCATTTCATACAGATACTTTTTGCCCAAAAAAACTTGATTTAGTTTGGAGTTTCTCTATTATGTCTCGTATTGGGAGAAGACCTATTGAAACACCGCCAAACGTCAAAGTTGAATTTTTCCCTAATAATCTTGTGAAAGTGACGGGACCAAATGGAACTTTGACACGCCAGTTCGCAGAAGATATGGCTATTGCCCAGCAAGGCAATACTTTGCTTGTCACCCGGCCGGATGACAGCCAGTCTCATAGAGCAATGCACGGTTTAACCCGAACATTGCTGGCGAATATGGTAACCGGTGTAAGCGCTGGGTTTAGAAAAGATTTAGAAATAAACGGCAACGGCTATCGTGTACAGCTAATTGGAAAAAGTTTAGTTTTTCAGGTTGGCTATTCCCATCTGGTGCAGGTCGATCCTCCGGAAGGGGTTGTATTTATCGTCGATTCACCGACGAAGTGTTCCGTTACCGGAATAGATAAAGAAGTTGTCGGCCAAATTGCCGCACAAATTCGCGCTATTCGTAAACCCGAACCCTATAAAGGCAAGGGCATTAAATATGCGCAGGAAGTCATCCGCCGCAAGGTTGGAAAGAAGAAGTAGCTTACATGATTAAACAATATGACGCAAATAAAGCGCGGGTTAAGCGCCATGGCCGCCTGCGCCGCAAACTTGCCGGAACCGCCGCAAAACCCCGCTTATCGGTGTTCCGCAGCAATAAGCATATTTATGCTCAACTGATTGATGACGATCGCGGTATTACTATTGCGGCAGCGTCTTCCAGTGAAGCTGCTTTGAAACTTGCCGCGGCTGCCGCCGTACCTCAGCAGGGCGAAGAACCTTATGGCATTGCCGGTGTTTCCGTAAACCATAAAGTTTCCGTATCCCGCGAAGTTGGCCGCATTTTAGCGGAACGCGCCAAATCTGCCGGCGTTACTACAATTGTTTTTGACCGCAGTGGGTATCTGTACCATGGCAGAGTGGCAGCGGTAGCTGTAGGCGCCCGTGAAGGAGGTCTTGAATTCTAATGGCTCGTATCGATCCTAAACAGTTGAATTTGACCGAAACAGTTGTTAAAGTAGACCGCGTTTCTAAAGTGGTTAAAGGCGGTAAACGTTTCAGCCTGCGCGCCATCGTTGTGGTCGGCGACCATAATGGCCACGTTGGTATGGGAATCGGCAAGGCGCAGGAAACACCCGACGCCATCCGCAAAGCCACAGAAGACGGTCGCAAGCATTTAATTGAAGTGCCGATGGATGGCGCTACTATTCCTTATGCTATTCGGACACATTTTTCTTCTTCTGAAGTCATGCTGAAACCGGCCGCTCCGGGCACCGGCGTTATCGCCGGCGGAGCAGTCCGCGCTGTTATTGAAGCAGCGGGTATTCGCGATATTTTGACCAAATCATTTGGCAACGGCACGCTGAATACCGTTAACGCTACTATTAAAGCGTTAAGCGAATTGAAAAATCCCGAAGAAGAAGCTGCTCGCCGCAATCGCTCTGTAGCTGATATGATCGGCAAAAAAGCCGCCGCGCGCTATGCCGCCGCCCGCGCTTTATCGCAGATTCCAGTCGCTGAGCCGGAACGTGAGCGCTCGGAACGCCCGCGCCGCGAACGCTCGGAACGCAGACCAAACCGTGGCCCGCGAACAGAACGCCCGCCGCGCAGCCAATCTGGCCATGCGCCTTTTGCCGCCCGCGCCGAGGAACCCAAAGAAACCGGTTCATCCGAAAAGCCGCCTGTTGCGGAATAAGCGTATAACGCTTGATTGTATATTGCGGCTTACGGAAAAAAGTCGCATCAAATCAGGGTACATTGACTTGCTGTGGTATAATGGATACACAAATCGGTAAGTTAGAAGTAAAATCGGTTTTCCGTACAGAATTTACTGCGCTGCGGGAAAATAATTCCCCGCAGCGTACACGGATATAAAAAGGAACAATCTATGAAAAAGCTCCGCGTAACCTGGGTGCGCAGCGCAATTGGCCACCCAGAACGCCAAAAAGACACGATCCGCGCGCTGGGGCTGCATAAGCTTAATGACACTATTGAGCACGATGATACCCCGAGTGTTCGTGGTATGATTTTTAAAGTAAAACATCTTGTTAAAGTTGAGGAAGTTGAAGCATGAAAATTTCCGATTTACGGCCCGTCGCCGGTTCCGCGCATCGCCGCGACCGTGTGGGCCGCGGACATGGCTCCGGCAAGATGAAAACATCGGGCCGTGGCCAAAAAGGCCAAAAAGCCCGCACAGGATCTTCTATCCCCGCATATTTTGAAGGTGGACAAATGCGCTTGGCGCTGCGTTCTCCTAAATTTCGCGGCTTTAAAAATCCTTCTCGCGTGGAATTTGCCACCGTTAATCTTTCCGATCTGGAAAAGATAGAGTGGGATATTGCTACTGAAGTGAATCCCCTTACTCTTGCAGAACACGGTTTAATTCGCGCAAAAGACGCCAAAGGCTTTGTAAAAGTATTGGGCGACGGCGATTTAACCCGCGCGCTGAAAGTGCGCGCTCATAAGTTTTCTGCCAGCGCCCGCACTAAAATTGAAGCTGCTGGTGGAAAAGTCGGTGAATTGGCCATGCCGCCAAAACCCGAAAAAACAAAACGCGGCGTAAAAACAGACAAATAAATTGTGGTGTTTAGCAACGCCGAAACCCTCCAACAGAACGCAAAGAGGTAAAATTTACTATGTGGTGGAACCGTCTGAAAAGTATCTGGGCATCGCCAGATCTTCGTAAAAAGATACTCATTACGCTGGGCATTCTGGTTATTTATCGTCTGGCTGCCAATATTCCCGTGCCGGGCATCAGCCCTTCTACGGTGAATTCCGCTTTGGCGAAAAATCCGGATCTCAGCCAAATTGTTGGCCTGCTTTCGATTTTCTCGGGCGGCTCCATTCAAAATTTCTCTATAGTTTCGCTTGGAGTGTATCCATATATTACTGCTTCAATTGTTATTCAACTTTTGCAGCAAATTGTTCCCTCGCTGGAACGCATCGCCCGCGAAGGCGGTGAAGCTGCCCAAGAGCGGCTTTCGCAAATTACCAGATATCTGGCGGTTCCGTTAGCGTTTCTCCAAGGTTTTGGGCAATTAACCCTTTTTGCCAGCATCGGAGCTATTACCGCTTCATCGTTTAATTTGCTGAATGGCTCTACATTTTTGCCGACTATTACTATGTTGATTACGTTAACCGCCGGTGTTATGTTTGTGGTGTGGCTTGGCGAATTGATTACTGAAAATGGCATTGGCAACGGTATTTCAATTTTAATTTTTGTGAATATCTTATCTCCTCTTACCCAATCAGTCTCACAATACTTCCTCAGCAACGGCATCGGTTCTAACTCTACTGGCACAAACGCAATGAGTTCATTGATTCAGTTTATTTTCTTCTTGATTGTTTCAGTGTTTCTTACTGTTATTCTTACGTATATTACATTGGCGGATCGCCGTGTTCCGGTGCAATACCCATCCAAAAACGTGCTGGGCGCCCGCCGCGCTATGCTGGATTCGAGTCAGCGGTCCTATATTCCTGTTAAATTAAATATGGGCGGAATGATTCCATTAATTTTTGCTCAGTCTATTATGGTCTTTCCCATGATTGTTTCTTCGTATCTGGCGGTTCCGCAAGACAAAATTGTTTGGTTACGAAATCTTTCTAGTTGGATGCAGTTAAATATTACGCCATCTGCCGCATGGTACCCCTATGCGTTTTTTGTTGTGATTATTTTCTTCACCTTTTTTTATGCCGAAACGTTGTTTGAGCAGCAGCGGTGGGGAGAAAATTTGCGCAAACAAGGCGCGTTTGTTACCGGCTATCGTCCCGGGGAAGCCACTGAAAGCTATCTGCGCCGAATTATGTGGCGTGTAACACTTTGGGGCGCGTTGTCTTTGGCGCTCATTTCCGTGGTAACTTTCTTTATTCCTGGTTTTAAGATAGCGTACAGCAATTCCAACGCAACAGGCTTTTTAACCGCTGCGTCACTGATTATTGTGGTGCAAGTTGGTATTGATACTATTAAACAAGTGGAAGCAAATCTGCTGACAAGCAACTATTCAGGCTTTTTAAGCTGATTGCTATTCGGCGCTTTCTACAAGATCTGCCATATGGCGTAAACCCGGAGGGTGACATATCAACATGTCCCTCCGGGTTTTTGTGCGCGCAGATTTTCAAGCATATTGCGCCGCAACGCTTATGAGAATATAATTTTCCACAAAAAAAGCCTTGCTGAACATGCGGGGCAAGGCTCGCTATGTTAAATTTGCTCAGTAATTTGCTTAACTAACTGAGTTTGATCTTTATGACATATCAGCAGGGAATCGGGTGTATCCACAATAACCAAATCATGCACACCGGCAGTGGCAATTATTCTGCTGGTATTGGAATATATAAAAGTTTCCTGCGTATCAATATGGATAATCTTGCCGTCCTTCGTCAGCTGCGAGCGGTTAGCCTCATCATTTGCGCTGTGCAGTGAAGCTACTGATGCCCAGCTGCCGATATCGTTCCAGCCGATATCCACCGGAATAATTGCGGCTTTTTGTGCTTTTTCCATAACACCGGTATCGATAGTAATATTTTCGGTCAATCCGCTCCATGCCTCTTGAATAGCTTCCTTCGTCCGATTTTGCCGAATACCTTCGGCTATTTTATCCAGTACGGCGGCAACTTGGGGCACATGCTGCCGAATTTCTTCTAATATGCGGTCAACCCGCCACACAAAAATCCCCGAATTCCATGCATATTCTCCTGTCAGCAGATATTTTTCTGCAGTCTGCCTATCTGGTTTTTCCACAAAGCGCTTTATTTGGTATGCGCGTAAATTCTGAGAATGCTCCATAACCATATTGCCGGCGTGAATATATCCGTAGCCGGTTTCAGGATATGTTGGCTCGATGCCGAGCGTAACCAAATAACCTTCTTGCGCAACTTGTTCTGCAAATTTTAGCGCAGAGATAAATGTTTCTGATTTAGTGATAACGTGATCGGCGTGGAAAGAACCCATTACCGCATGGGGATTTTGCGCAGCAATGCATACTGCCGCTAAGCCGATAGAGGCGGCTGTGCCCATACCTTTGGGTTCACAAAGAATATTTTCTGCTGATATATCGGGAATTTGTTCTTTTACCAGATTTTCATACTGACCAAAGGTGACAAAATATGTTTGTGAAAGTGGCGCAATAGCTGCCAGCCGTTCTACGGTTTCTTGCGCCAGTGATTTATGGCTGGCTAATGGTAAAAATTGTTTGGGCAGCTGTTTCGTGCTTAATGGCCATAAGCGTGTGCCACTGCCTCCGGCTAAAATTGATGCGTACATAAAAAATTTTCTCCTTAGGTGATAAACGCATGTAAGTTTGACACTCCGCAGAGGCTAAAGCGCTGGCGGCAAGAGATATTTGCTGTATGGCAGTATGCGCCACATAGAAATTCCTGCCATTGGTGTCAATATTAATTATATCAGAGTTGTGATAACAAAATTGCAAATGGCGCTTGCATGTATCGCCATCTTTTAGCGCATAGGGAGTAATTTAGCTTTGCAAATATTAGATAGCGGCGTGACTATCGCATGTATCACTTGTACGATTTTGTCGCCGCTTCTTCCTAGCGAATAACGGAATATTAGGGAATTATAAATGGATTCATTGGCTGAATTTTGTCAGATTTCGGGTACCAACTCACCGGTATATTTGCAGAAAGTGATACAATAACAGCGGAAGCGCTCTATATGCGCGCATGATAACTTATGTAAAAAGCGTGGCTTTTAAAGCGCACCGCTGAAAGAATATCTATGTGTGTATCTGCGTAATTTACAGAAAGGTTTTTTTGCAGTATGGATCTCGCGTCCATTTCCTTTCTCATACTCGCTGCAATTTTAGTAGGATCTGCGCTGGCGGTCGTTTTAATGAACAATATCGTAAGGGCAGCGCTGTTTTTAGCGGCGTTATTTGGCGCAGCGTCGGGAATATATGTGTTGTTGAACGCTGATTTTATAGCTATTGTACAAATCCTGGTATATGCAGGCGCTGTAACAATTTTAATTTTGTTTTCTATTATGTTGACACAAAATCCCAATTCTAAGAACAGCAATCCGGGGAATCATCAATGGGTGATTGCGGCCCTCATTGCATTGGGTTTGTGCGCGGCAATAGTATTTTCCTTTGCGCAGAACAGCGCTATAGCAAACGGCGCAGGAAATGCAGTAACCGCAGCTTCAACCAATAATACAGTGGTCATCGGCAATTTACTCTACAGCCCAACAACCTACAGCTATGTGCTGCCATTTGAAATTGCTTCACTGGTATTGCTGGTGGCGATCGTTGGCGCAATTGTAATCGGTCGGGAGGATTAAGAACCGTAGTATGCTTTTAACTCTTAACTCCTTTTTAATTTTAGGCGCCGTTTTGTTTTGTATTGGATTATTCGGCGCGCTGAGCAAACGCAACGCTGTTTCAGTGCTTATGGGAATTGAAATTATGCTGAACGCAGTAAATATTACTTTAGTTGCATTTGCCTCTTCATCAACGGGTACTGCTCATGGAGCCAGGCTAACCGGACAAATTTTTGCGATTTTTATTATCACAGTTGCAGCGGCAGAGGCCGCGGTTGCTTTGGCAATGATCATTGCAATATACCGGCGGCGCAATTCCGTTGATGTATCTGAAATCAATATGATGAAATGGTAGGGGTTACAATGGATATTTTTGTCAGGGATATTTGGGTTATTCCACTGCTTCCTCTTATCGCGCTTGTTTTGAACCTTTTTCTTATCCGCCCGCTCGATGTTGCTTATCGTGATCGCGCTGCTTCGCACGCCGGAGCGGCGCATGACAGCCACGCTGATCACTCCGAACACAGCTCTTCAGAAGCGCATTATACAGCGGAAGAGCTTATAGAGTCGAGCTATGTTTCCGCTATAGATACGGTAGACGGGCATATAGATACTCCCGCAGCTATGCCGCATGCGCTGCAAACGGCGCAGCAAACCAGCGGCGGCAAACAAGCTGTTGCGCTGATGCGGCAATGGGAGCAGCATCCTGAACATCCGCATGGCCAGCCGACAGTATATGCGCGGTTAGCCGGGTTTGTGGGTATTGCCGGAATGTTTGGTTCGTTTGCGTGGGCAATCGGCGCGCTGTTTGCTATGTTTGGCAATACAGCGCTGCAAAAAGGCATAACTATTCCGCTGTACAACTGGCTGACTTTTGGCTCTATTTCGTATCACGTAAATTTTTACGCTGATTCGCTTACAGTAGTTATGCTGGTTGTGGTAACAGCGGTGTCGCTGTTAGTGCAGTTTTATTCACAAGAATATATTGAGTCTGAAGAACCGCGCGGCTATGCGCGTTTTTTCGCGTGGCTTTCGTTATTTGCCATTTCTATGATGATATTAACGTTATCCGCCAATTTTCTCATGATCTTTATTGGATGGGAATTGGTTGGTGTAAGTTCTTATCTGTTAATTGGCTTTTTGGGCAAAGACGCGCCAAAAATCGATGGCGGCAGGCCGTCTCCCAGCGCCGCGGCGTTAAAAGCGTTTGTTACCAACCGTGTGGGTGACTTCGGCTTTTTAATTGGTATTATGATCTTGTTTGCGCAAACGGGCACGTTTACGTTTACCGAGATTCCGCAGAAACTTCAGGGAACAGATGTAACCCTTATAACTGCCGCTATGATTTTGGTGTTTTGCGGCGCAGTGGGTAAATCGGCCCAGTTTCCGCTGCACGTGTGGCTGCCCGACGCTATGGAAGGCCCTACACCAGTCAGCGCGCTGATTCACGCGGCCACAATGGTTGCCGCAGGTGTGTATTTAGTGGCGCGCACATTTTTACTGTTTCATTCATTTGCAGGGCCGCAAGCCGCTATGGTTGTGGCGTATACCGGCGGATTTACGGCATTGTTTGCCGCGCTGATTGCAATGGTTCAGGTAGACTTGAAGCGTGTGCTGGCGTATTCCACCATATCGCAATTAGGGTATATGTTTGTTGGGCTTGGTGTAGCCGGAACAGATGGCCCCGGTATGTTTCATCTGATGACCCATGCCTTTTTTAAGGCGTTGCTGTTCTTAGGATCCGGCGGCGTGTTACATGCGCTTTCGGGGCAGCAGAATATGCGCAAAATGGGTGGTTTAGCGGCAAAAATTCCATTGGTGGCGTTTCCGGTTTTATTAGCGACGCTGTCAATTTCCGGTGTTCCGTTTTTGTCGGGATTTTTCAGTAAAGATGAAATTATTGCGCAAACACTGGCGCACGGTGACATTGCGTTGTATGTTATTACGGTACTCACCGCATTTTTAACTGCATTTTATATGTTCCGCGCATGGTTTCTTACATTTGGCGGCAAAGGCGGCGCGTTTGGTGGCTTGTGGGGCGGCAAGTATCGCGGGGATGTGCATCCGCATGCGCCGGGAATGCGAATTTGGCTGCCGTTAATGCTGCTGGCAATTCCGACAGTATTTGCCGGCTATTGGGGATTTGCGCCGCTGGGCGGAAATTTCAACGCATTTATTACCGGCAACCCGGCAGCAGCGCCGTTTGATAATCCATTTGTCGACCCAATGACGTATGTAAGTATTACGTTAGCGTTCTTGGGTATTGGCATAGCGTGGCTGATGTATGGCATGGAAGTTATTCCTGCTGACGCGCTTACCCGCAATCCGATAGGCAAGGGATTGCACGCGCTGTTCTTTAATAAATTTTATGTTGATGAGCTATATATGGCGCTGATTCGCTTCGGAATATTTCTGTTTGCGAAAATTGCTGTTAGCTTCGACAAATATGTTATCGACGGGATTATTAACGGTATCGGGTCTGGTGTGCTGGGTATTGGCCGCGGCCTTCGCAAGGCGGAGACCGGCCGATTGCAGAATTACGGCGCTGCTTTTTTTGGCGGCGCACTTATCATTGCCGCCGCGTTTATCGCGGTGGTCTATTTCGGAAAGTAAAGAGGGGTAGACCACTGTGTCCTGGTTATTAACAATACTTGTGTTTTTGCCAACGGTTGGCGCACTGGCGGTGATGGCTGCTCCGCGCGGGTTATCACGTTGGCTTTCTGCAGTGTTTACTGGTGTTGTGTTTCTGCTTTCAACGTGGCTGTATATCGGCCCCATGATAAGCAGTGGCGGCAATGCTGCTGTTTTCGGCAATGTTTCTCATCCATATTGGGTAGATCAGGCGCCGTGGATAAATGTGGCCATTGGCTCACTGCAGTTGAAAATTGATTATCATCTTGGCGCCGATGGGCTTAGTATCTTTATGCTGATTCTAAACGCCTTACTCACGTTTTTAGCGGTTTTGGGATCTGGTAATATCTCAAAACGGCAGCGCGAATATATGGCTTTGCTGCTGTTGCTGGAAACCGGAGTAATGGGCGTTTTTTGCGCGTTCGATCTATATTTGTTCTGGCTTTTCTGGGAAATTGAACTAATCCCCATGTTCCTGCTGATTGCGGTATGGGGCGGTCAGCGCCGCGAATACGCCGCATGGAAATTTGTAATATATACCGTGCTGGGGTCCGCAGTTATGCTGGCCGGTATTTTACTGCTGTATTTCAACTTAGGTTCGCAAACGGGGGTATACAGCGCTTCGTTTAATTGGCTGGCGACGCATCATGTGAGTGGAAATTTAACGGTGTTGGGATTGACAATGTCATCTCAGCTGATTATTTTCCTGCTGATTTATACAGCGTTTGCCATAAAATTACCCATGTTTCCATTTCATACTTGGCTGCCCGACGCGCACACCGAAGCTCCGACAGCTGTGAGCGTGCTGCTGGCCGGCATCTTATTAAAAATGGGCGCATATGGGTTAATTCGCATTTGTGTTGATTTTATGCCGTCAGGGGCGCATCAATTTGCTTGGCCGCTAGCTATACTGGGTGTTATCAATATGGTATATGGCGGTTTATGTTCCCTTGTTCAGTCGGATATGAAGAAAATGATTGCCTATTCCAGTGTCAGCCATATGGGGTATGTAATATTAGGTGTTGCCGCCGCAGTTGGCCCCGGCGCCACTAATCCTGCGTTTAAAGAAGCCGCCCTGACAGGCGCCGCTCTTCAGATGTTTACGCATGGCACCATAACGGCAATGCTCTTCTTCTCTGTTGGTGTTCTGTATGATCGGGCGCATTTGCGCGATATTAACGCTTTTGGCGGATTGCAGGCCAAAATGCCGCGGCTTACTTGGATTTATTCCTTTGCCGTGTTGGCTTCGCTGGGGTTACCCGGGTTAAGCGGTTTTGTAGCCGAATATTTGGTGTATACCGGATCGTTCTCTACATTTCCAATATTAGTGGGTGTAGCGGCGTTTACGGTAATTATTACCGCAGGCTACCTGCTGTGGATGTTGAAGCGTTCTTTCTTTGGGCCGCTGAATCCCAAGTGGAACGGCATAACAGACGCCAGTATTTTAGAAATGACGCCATTGATTACGTTGGCTGTTTTGGTGTTGTTTGTTGGGGTATTCCCACAATTTATGATTAATTTGCTGCACCCCAGTTTAAATAATATTATTCAAACGATAAGCGGCGCTGTAACCGCTTCAGGGCGATAGGAGAGTAGTTCATGAGTCCCACACTTATTCCCTTGTCATCGAATGATATGTGGATATTATCTCCGGAAATTGCGATGACGGCTCTGGCGCTTTTAGTGTTATCGCTAGATTTTTTGATAAAGCGCCGCGAGATAATAGCGTTTGTGTCTGTTTTTGGGCTGGCGGTTCCGGCCGGCTTGCTGGCGTGGATAGAATCGACGCCTAATCACCCGGTGTATGGCTTTTATGGCATGTATACCATAGATAACTACGCCATCTTCTTTGATTTTCTGTTCCTGTTAATCGGGGCAGGGGTTGTAATGGCGTCGTATGACTTTGTGCAGCGATATATGCGCAGCTCGGGTGAGTTTTATGCACTGCTGCTGTTTTCTCTGCTGGGCGCCATGTTAATGGCCAGCTCGCGGGAATTGATAACGGTATACATTTCCTTGGAGTTAACCAGTTTTCCGCTATATGTAATGGCGGGTATGCTGCGCAAAGATATACCCAATGATAATGCGTCCTCGGTTCGCTCAACGGAAGCGTCACTGAAATATGTGCTGCTGGGCGCAATGTCTTCGGCGGTTTTGCTGTATGGCATGGCGCTTTTGTATGGAATAACCGGATCGACTGATTTAGGTGAGATTGCCGTAGCGTTGCAGCGAGGTTTTAGCGGCGGACCAAATAGTATAGTGCTGCTGGTTGCCGACACCTTCATTTTTGCCGGATTCGGCTTTAAAATATCTGCTGTGCCGTTTCACATGTGGGCGCCAGATATTTACCAAGGCGCGCCGACTCCCGGAACATTATTCTTTTCGGTTGCTTCAAAAGCAGCGGGATTTGCAGCGCTTATTCGCGTGTTTGCTGCCGGCGGCTTGTTGAATGCCGGTTCGTTTTATTTATGGGGATTTATAGCAATTGCCGCAGTGGCGACGATGACGCTGGGTAATATTGTTGCTATTGCGCAAAGTGATATAAAGCGTATGATGGCGTATTCCAGCATTGCTCAAGCCGGCTATATATTGGTTGGGTTTACGGCGGTAGCGTATCAGCCATCTAATCAAACGGGCATTTCAGGTATGCTGGTGTTTTTGGCGGTATATGTTATTACCAATATCGGCGCGTTTGCCGGAATTATTGCTTTTGCCAACGCTACGGGCAGTGAACAGCTGCGCGATTTCGATGGCTTGTTTCGCCGCAGCCCCGCGCTGGCGTTTGGCATGATTTTATGTCTGATGTCATTAGCTGGCATTCCTCCTTTGGCCGGCGCATTAAGCAAAATTTATATTTTTGTAACTGCTTGGCAGGAAGGCGGTTTGCTGCCGTGGATTGTTATTATTGCGCTGATTAACAGCGTAATATCCATTGCATACTATATCGGAGTGGCGTATCGCATATTTGTGAAGAATCCGCCGCGAGAAGATCGTCTGCGGGTATCTGCGGCAATCTCTTTTGCGCTGGCGGTCAGTGTTGCCGGAATTATTGCCGCAACCATCTTTTTCCAGCCGCTTTTAAATTTTGGCGTTTCGGGCGCGCAAGCGTTGCTGAAATAATTTTGGCGCGCGCTTCTATGGCGTAATAGAAAACAATTCTTTTTGCAAATTGTAAACCCGGTGATCTGTTGGCGATGTTCAGCGTGTCACCGGTTTTTTTATGTTTGCGGCTTACAAAATAGCCCGTAAAGCTGCCGTCGCTTGAGGGATGCAAGGCGCGTGTGACCGCTTCAGCCAGAATCCTGTTTCTTGACTTATTTGCCTTGTATAGGATAGCTGCAGGAGAAACCAACAGCGCAATTACCACCACCATCGAGGAAAGAAATGCTGGTCTACGAATACAAACTGGATGGAAATACTGCCCAATACATGGCAATGGCGGGTGACGCAGTTTGTTCGGAACAAGTGCTTGTGTCTGTGGATGGACACTGCCAATGATTCTTACAGAACATCCATATTCTGACGCATTAGACAATAAAGTTTCATGTTATTATCCGTGAAGGAGGCAAGAATGAATATACAAGAAATGGTTTTGCTGGATGGTGGTCATAGAGAATCTGAATGGCCTATTGAAATAGCTCTACAGTTGATCAAAGACCCTATTCCATGGTTACCACTTGAAGAAAGTGGCCAATCACAATTACCTTTATTTGGTTATGTTGCATCATTCGTAAATGGATATAAGCGCTATGAAGAAAGTGTTGCTCCAATAATGAAGGTATTAGGTGAAAATGGATCATTTGAAAATTTTACTACGCAACAATTATTGGACACACTTTTTTTTGTGTGGCGTAGGTACCGTCATATAGGATCAACTCTTACAAAAGAGAGTGAATTACAACTAAGAAAAATGTTATTCATTGTCGTTTCGAGGATTTCCTCTGAAAATCCACCCGTTTTTATTAGGTCATGAATCAAGCTAATGAAAATATTGTCCCACGTTCCGTATATACGAGATATAAAGTATCAGAAATCGAGAAATATGGTAACGAAAATAAATAGATAATAGCTTATAAATAATGATAAATAATACTGCATGGTCGATCGTCATCCCGAAATTACCTCTCGATCTCGCTCAAATACAGGGATTAGGGCCATTTCACTTTGTAGCGCTAGTCCTGCTTCTCCTCCCCCTTTTGTTGATGTGTCTGGGGGCATAAGGTATGCGCATTGTGTGATCTATTTATTGATCAATGTGGCTATTTCCAAACAAGAGGATTCACTAGATATACAGTCGAAACAATGATGAGCATGGCAAGATTGTTATCAAAAAAATATCACGGTGATGTAGGTTTTATTTATTTTGAAGCGCCGGATACGGTAACAAGAGAAGTGCGAATAGAGTCAGCATTGCGTCAACCAGATCAAAGCAATTTCAATGGAACAGTTTTATGAGAAAGCATAGCAGCTGCGCTGGGGATAAATTTTGCCGAACATGTGTGATAATGGCAGG
>JAKAOI010000321.1 GCA_021812265.1 Chloroflexota bacterium
TCCGATCTCGAACGCGGATACCATGATACAAGCATTGCAGAAATAACCACACGCGCAGATATGGGTGTGGGTACATTTTATCTCTATTTCAAAGATAAGGAGGAAATCTTTGAAACGATTATCGTCGAAGGAATAGAACATATTAAAATGTTGGTGCAAGAAGCGGTGGAAGCGGCGCCAGAGCATAAATTTGAAACGTTCTTCCGCGCCATTCTGCAATTTGCTTATTCCGACCGGGAACTGTTCCGCATTGCGCTGACCGGTGAAGGTAAAAAACAAATCGCGGTGCGCGCATATGGCTCTGTAAACGACGGAATCTCTGAATTGCTGAACAGCGCCACCGAAAAGGGGTATTTGGGGAATGAATATCCTCTGGAACTCTTGGCGCATTTCCTTACCGGCATTTTAAATCAGACGGTTATTTATTGGTTTTTACAAGATGAACCGAAAGCAGAAGCTATGGCAGACTATTTCATCGCGTTTCTGAAAAACGGTGTCCCCGCCTCACTGTTTAATTTTTAAAAATAGCGCATTTCCTTGGTTTCCCCAATGCGCCGGCGCAATGCGCGTTTCACAAAAAAGCGCAGAGATCTCATCATCGAAATCTCTGCGCGACTGTGATTTCACCTTTTTATATCATACTTCTATAATTGTAGGAATAATCAAAGGACGCAAATGCGCCTTCTGCCAGATATATGACCCCAGCGTTTCTTTCACCCGCTCAATCATAGTAGTATATTCTGGGCGCACACGCGAAGGCTTACGAAACGCCCGGGCAAGCGCGTCTACGCCGCCCTGGATAAATTGCTCTGCCTCGCTGCCCAGCACGCCGCGAGCAACCACCTCCGGATCGGCCAGCAATTCACCGGATTCTTGATCGACCACAACGGTTACAACAACAACGCCATCCGCCGAAAGATGCCGCCTATCGCGCAGCACCTCACTGGAAACATTGCCTACCGTTAAGCCATCCACTAAAACCGCTCCGGCGCGAACCTTGCCAACCTTCGCAATAGTATCTGCCGTCAGCCGCAATTCATCGCCAATCTCGGTAATGATCATTTTCTGTTCCGCATATCCTTCGGCCGCAGCCATCCGGGTATAGAGATATTGATGGCGGAACTCCCCATGCACGGGAGCAATAAATCGCGGCTTTAGCGCACGGACGACATCGCGCAATTCATCTTTACTGGCGTGCCCGCTTACATGCACATTCGGATTAATTGCGTTATAAATAACCTGCGCGCCGTTTCTGAATAAATTATCGATAGTGCGCGCCACAGTTTCGGTGTTGCCGGGAACCGGCTCTGCCGACAGCACAACCGTATCATTGGGCGCTAAATGAATATATGGATGCGCGCCCGAAGCGATTCGTGTCAACGCGGAAGTCGGCTCACCTTGGCTGCCGGTTGTCAGCAGCAATATTTTCTCTAACGGAAGTTTATTGGCGTCATCCGGCGTTACAATAGAGTTTTCCGGTGGCTCGATATACCCCATATCGAAGGCAACACCAAAATTCTGCTCCATACTCCGGCCAATAATTGCCGTTTTGCGCCCATGTTTAAACGCCAGCTTCACCGATTGTTCCATGCGCGGAATATTTGAGGCAAAAGTGGTAACGATTACACGGCCTTTTGCCTGCTCTATAATACGCTCTAACTCACGGAAAACACGCTTTTCGGATGGGGTGCGGCCCTCGCGCTCCACGCGCACACAATCGGAAAGCAGCGCCAGCACGCCTTCTTCACCTAATTGGCGCAACCGTTCCTGATCGGTGTGGACAACGGAATCGGCGTCAAAATCAAACTTAAAGTCGCCGGTAAACACCACCGCGCCTAAATGGGTATGGAAAGCAATGGCGTAACTGCCCGGAATACTATGAGAAACAGGAATAAACTCTACAGCAACAGACGAAAAGTCCAGCCGTTCGCCGGGTTCAACGGGATGAAATTCGGCGTATTCCAGCGCTTTGCGTTCGCGCAGTTTTGCTTCCACCAAACCCAGCGTTAACCGCGCGCCATACAAATCAATTTTTCGCCCGTTGCTTGCCAGTTGCGGCAGCACAAATGGCAACGCGCCGATGTGATCTTCATGGCCATGAGTTAAAACGATACCGCGGAAATTATCCATATTCTCAATAAAATAAGAGACATCGGGGATAACTAAATCTACGCCGCGCTGTTCGGTTTCGGGGAACTTTACCCCACAATCTACCATAAACAAATCATCGGCGTGCTGAAACGCGGTACAATTTTTGCCGACTTCGCCTACTCCGCCAAGGGGGATAATAGTGACATGGTCACTTTTTGGAGCAACAGGTTTGCGTATATGAGAAGACGCATTTCGAGACATTATTTCTTCCTTATCAATAAACAACAACAGTCCAATAGAGGGGGGTTATCGAGGCGTTAAACGTTGTTATGCGCCACGGTTACGCCGCGCATCTGTGTAATGGAAATGAAAAAATTCGATAAACGAACCCCTGTATAACAAAATTTGATATGAACCGACGATACTCCTCGTATCTAACGCATCTGTCGATTCATACCAAACAAAAAACGACGCTTATAAACGTTATTGCTGCTCGTTCAGAGCTTTTTTCAGCCTTTTTGCCAACCGCGACTTGCGGCGGGCGGCGTTGTTGCGATGCAACACACCCAACGAAACGGAGTGATCTAATTGTCTCATTGCCAAACGAATCGCTTCAGCGGTCATTTCTGCTTCCGGCGCAGAATGAATAGCGGCGCGAGCTTTGGCAACCAATGTGCGGGCTTTTGTTTTCACAGCGTGGTTGCGAGTGCGGCGTTTTTCCTCAATTGCCGCGCGTTTAACAGCCGATTTTAAATTAGGCATAGAAAAGCTTTTTCCTCTATCAAGCAGATAATTTTTGGGCAGCGCCTCGGCCGAATAAGCCGAAGCCAACACATACAACCGGTGTTTTTCAGCAATTCCGAGGCCGCATTTTCCACTAAATACAGTAGGAAATTATGAAGATGTATACATCAAGCGCGCTTGACCATACACCAATAAAAAAACTGCAGGCCCGCGGAAATTCATTGGGCCAAGCGTTTCTCGGCAACGGAAAACACATAACAATCGGCAGCGCATACGGGGCTCGAACCCGTGATCTCTGCCTTGAAAGGGCAGCGTCCTAACCACTAGACGAATGCGCCATACAATTGAGAGTATATCACATGGGTTTGCCGTTTGTCCAATTATTTAGGACCAACTTTTGCATATTCGCTAAAATTGGTTTGGTTTGCAGTTTTTATCATGATGAAACCGAATCATACATTTCTGCGTCACTATACTGGATTTCGACTGCAAAGCAGAATGGAGTACTATGAAAAAATTTTTTCATTCCCAAGTTAGCCGCGCAGGCATTGCAATACTTGCCTGTGTACTGGTGTTGTTCACTCTTGCAGCCGGGTGCAGCTCATCCGGATCTTCCACCGCGCCGTTAACCGGCATCAATAAAATTCAGCATGTAATTATCATCATGCAGGAAAACCGCTCATTCGATTCTTATTTTGGAACATATCCCGGCGCATTGGGCATTCCCATGCAAAACGGCGTTCCCACG
>JAKAOI010000322.1 GCA_021812265.1 Chloroflexota bacterium
CCGCAACGACCGGAGCGGGGACCAGCATGGCGCGCGCTCATTGCGCCGTTGGAATACCCGCCGCTTTAGTACGGTGCGCAAAAGACAGGCGCAGTGTTTCGCCGCTGACTGAAACAGCGTGCCCCAGCCGGATCATATTCGTGACTCCGGCTTCCATTGTGCGCGCCAGCATCGTGTCTGTTGCTTGGTTGGTGTAAGCGGCCAGCGCTACGCGATATCCTTGGGAGACAAAAACCTTGGTTAATGCGGCAATAACCTTTGTTTTACCAGCGCCCGGCGGACCCTGTATAAGCAGAAAATCGCGCATAGAAACAGCCTGCATAACGGCGCTCAACTGTTCGCGATTTAAGCCTTTTACATAATCGGGAGGTGGGAAATAGCCATTTTCTGTAAAGATGGGGTGTGTTTTGCCGCGCAGCAAATCTTTTCGGCGATCATCTGTGTGCAGCCAGCGAGTCAAGTTTTGCATCATTCGCTGAGACATAATATCCACATTATAGCGATCGACGAGAACTGGGTTTGGGTGATTTTCGCGCAGCAGCGCCACAATTTCATCTTTGCCAAAGGATATAACAGAGCCGCTGACAACTTCCCCGCGAACGGGGTCGCCGTCGCTGACCAAGATTTCATCGCCTTCGCGCAATTCGGTGCTATTGGCGCATTGCAGCCGGTATATCCATTCGCGGCGCGCCGTTTCGACCGGCGGCTCAATAACGCCGCTGATATATACTGCTGTTCCGGCGGCGACTCGTTCTGCCGCGGAATTTTTCCAGATGGCGGAAGATTCTTTTTCTGCGGTGCGCGCCTCCATCTGTTGAAGGTTTCGCCAATATTGAAACCATTGGATATCGGCGGGAGAATATCGTGTTGGCGGATCAATCGGCGGCGGCGGCCAATCCATTGCCGGAGACATTTTTGCGCACTGAAATTTCATATAGCAGCGTTCGCAGGTTTGGCCTCCGGGCGGTGGGGGGACGGCTCCGGTAGCGCGTGTAAGGGCAATTTCGTTGCGCACATCTATTACATTGATGATGGCGTTCAGCTGCGCGGGAATGCCATAACTTTGGGCAGCGCCGCCGGCGTCGGAATAGAGCAGTGTTGCCATTGCCGTACTGCCGGCGTCGTTTTGCCGCGCCGCTAACAGCGTATGGTAGCCGATCACCTGCCAGCGATGCGATCTTTTTGGCAGATCTCCGGTGGCGTTGCCGGTTTTTAACTCAATCAGCCGGCGTTGATTATGGTCTTCCCATAAAATATCCAGCCGGCCTTTCAGACCGGTTTCAGGCGCCAGCAGAAATGTTTCGGCGCGAATGCGCGGTGAATCGCTCCACAGGCGGGATTTTTCTTTCATCCTCCACTGATATAATTGTTGGGCGTGGTGTTCGGTTTCTTGGCGAATTTCATCTTCGCGCGCGTCCAGCTCTGCCATTTCGATGATGGAATGCGCGATATTTTCATTGAGCAGCGTTTCAGGCTGAGCGGCCTCATTTTTTAACAGTTCTTTAAATACGTTATGGATAATAACACCGCGCAGCCCGGCGGTAGAAGGCGGCTGTGACGTTATGCGCCGCAACGCATCCAACCGGACGCAGCGCGCGCCTTGACTCAGATCGGTTATGTTCAGCAGCAGATCCGGCTCAATGATAATGACGCTGGAAGGAAACATGGTAAACGCCAAATATGGTTCGCCGCCGGCAGGGGTGATGTGGCGTCCCTGCGGCAAATGCAGCGCGCGGATATGCAGGTTATTTTGCGCGCGCGCCGGCAATGCGCCGAGTAAAAGCGCCAATTTGGCGTAACGCGGGCCGCATTCAATAATAACACGGCCATGCGTTTCTGTTTGAATACCTATCATGCCTTTTTTGGCGTCGGGTGTATTCAATTTTGCTCCAAGCAGCATACCCTCGATAGCCGGCTCGGCGCAATGCAATTCACTAAGCCTGCACAAAAAACAGGAATCGGAGTGCGATTGCCGCGCAGATTCTGATGTCATATTTTCGAGGTAATTACGGCTAACCCTGCGGCAACCGCTTGCGGAGCGTCTAGCAGAATAAGCTGGCCGGCGTTTGGAATAACTTCAAATGTGCTGTTAGGTATTTGGCTGTGCAACTGTAATCCCAAACTCAACGGGAAAACGGTATTTTTCTCTCCCCATATAATTGCTGTTGGGCGCGAGATAAATTTCAGATCAAACGCAACTGCATTAAGATAATAGGGGGTGAGCCGATTGATTTGCTGCAATAAAATAGCTTTTCCGGTGTCCGAAGTAAATTGACTTACTATTGAATCAAGAACCCCACCGGATACTGACGCCGCTTGTGATGAGCCATTTGGAACCACTGCGCGTAGATCTTGCGTAACCTGTTCAGTAGTTAAGTGGAACACAGCTTCGGGATCTTCGTATATTTTCTGCATATTTGAAAGCGGCCAGTTTGGGCTGAATGAATGCTGGAACGCCGCTGAATTGATGAGAACCAGCCCTACGGTAATATCAGCCGCAAGGCGTGCGGCCAATGTTTGCGCCACTCCGCCGCCAAGGCCGATACCTACAAAAATAACTTTTTGCAATCCGAGTTCGCGCAACGCAGAATGTAATGCGTCTGCGTGCCCCCAAATTGAAGTGTCTGCCGGCCACGGGCGATCTGATTCACCAAAACCAAGCATATCAAACGCCATAACGGGATATTTTTTTATGTGCGGCAGTATGGTTTTCCAATCCTCGGAAGATCCGGGAAAATCGTGCAGCAACACAATAACCGGCTGCGCTGTATCAATATGCCCTTGTGTTTGGTAGCTTAAATGATAATGAATAGCGTGAACTTTGCCGCGGACGCCATCGTTAGCCAGCAAAGAATGTTCTTGTATTGTTTTCATAGCAGGAAAATGCAACCTCTTTTTGGCGGTAATATAGAATTGACGATATAACTATTGTACAGTATGCATTGTATATCATGGCTGCTAAGCTTTTCCATCTGCAGCGGTGTATTTATGTTGGCAAGAAATGTGAAGCTCCCCTTGGTTTTCTTATGGGATCGTCACAAAGATGAATGTTTCAGGCTGATAGATATATAATTGAAGATGAGTACATACGTTGGAGCTATGTGTATATGCGGGAAATTATTTCTATTGAGCATACTTTGACAAACGGAATTCATGTTATTCTCACTCCCATGGAATCTGCGCAGTCGGTAAGTATTGTATGCTCACTATGTGTTGGGTCGCGGTACGAATCTGCAGACATTACAGGAATCAGTCATGTTATTGAACACATGGTATTTAAAGGCTCCGAACATTTTCCATCTGCGCGGAAAATAGCCGAAGCGATAGAAGATGCAGGCGGAGACTTAAACGGATCTACAACAAAAGAAACTACTGAATATAGTGTTCTTATAGATAGCAGACATTTTGATACAGCGGCGCATGTATTGGCAGATATGTTGCAGCGGCCGCTTTTTTTGCAAGAAGATATTGATAAGGAACGCCGGGTCATTTTAGAGGAATTGCGGATGACGCGCGACACTCCCCAAGATTGGGCTGATTCACTGCTCAATCAATTATTATACGCGAATCATCAGATCGGA
>JAKAOI010000323.1 GCA_021812265.1 Chloroflexota bacterium
AATTTCCTGGCTTTTTGAAGCGCCTGAAGCAGGCTTTAACACTTTTAGTGTAAGTGACTGGTATGGTATAAAATTGGGATTTGAGCGATCTTGGCCCTGCGAATTCATAACAACTGGAGAAGGATTATTGGTTTTTAGTTCATTAATTCGGTCCCGCAGTACCTTAATTTTTTCCGCCCATTCTGCTTCTCTTTTTTGTATTTGCGCTTGAACGGGGTCTTTTGCAATAGCTATAGCGTCCTCTGAATTATTATCTTTTGCCACTGTTACAATAGGATCATTGGTTATCACTGATACGCCAATGATATTTGGGGTAATATTAGAAACAATCCGCAAAGTTTCCGTCACTAAATTATTAAATGTATCAAATGGCACAATACAAATAATCTCCGGAGCAGTTTTAAGGTCGGGACTATAGTCGTCAATTTCTTTTTTCACTGTTTCGTAATGCCGGTGGATTCCGGCAAAGCCGAAATAGGAAATAATAATGAGAACTAACACAACCCACGCCCCAAGTTCAAATTTTGCAACCAATATTACCAAGGCAACTACACCGGTGGTAATAGCCCCAAACACATTAATCAAAAATCCTCTGCGCCAATTTGATTCATTTTTCCCTTTGGTCAGCCAGCGCTTTACCATACCCGCTTGCGAAAATGTAAACGCGGTAAACACTCCAACAGCATATAAATTTATCAAGGAATCTGTGCGGCCATTAAAAATAATCAATAAAAATGCGGCAAAGGTTCCCAAAAATATAATTCCTGCAGTAAACGCCAAGCGGTTGCCGCGAGAACGAAAGAAGTGCGGCATGAAATTATCTTTGGCTAAAATCGAGGAAAGTCTTGGAAAATCTGCAAAGGAAGTGTTCGCTGCGAGAATCAAGATAAATGTTGTTGATACTTGCACAACCCAGAAAAAGATAGAGCCGAATTGAAATTTTGCGACATTTCCGAAGAAAAACAAATGCGTTATTTGCGCGGTAACTGTTGGGTTGCTGGCCGGATTCGGCGTAATGCCATAGCGCCACGCTAAATAGGTTGTGCCTAAATACATAAAGCCTAAGATAGCCGCCATGAAAGTAAGTGTTTTCGATGCGTTTATTTCTTTTGGCTCTTTAAAGATGGGAATACCATTAGAAATTGCTTCAACGCCGGTCATTGCCGAACACCCCGAAGCAAACGCCACAAGCACTAAAAACGGCGTAAATGATTCTTGCGGATATGCAAGAATCTGCGATGTCTGCGGCGTCACATTTGCCAAAAGGCCGCCATGAAATAATGCGTTTACGACACCGACAACTATCATTATACTGAAACTAAAAATAAATAGATAGGTTGGAGCGGCAAAGATAACACTGGAGTCTTTCATACCACGCAAATTAATCAGCATTATTAGCAGAACAAAAACAACATCCAGCAATGTATTCATGGGTATGTGGAAAAAAAAGTATGCGGGGATGGGCAGATCATGTATGGATAACAGCGCGTCTACGCCGGCGGAAACTGATACAGCCACCGTTAACACATAATCGATGAGCAAAGCTCCTGCGGCAACTAACCCGGCGCTGTCACCGATGTTATCTTTTGCCACAATATACGAGCCGCCGCCATTAGGATAATGCTTTATGGTCTGCCGATATGACAGCGCCACTATCGCCAAAAGAATAACGACAGAAAGCCCGATATAAAAGTTATGGCTCATAGCGCCGGCGCCGGCGAGCACCAAAACACCCAAACTGGCTTCGGTGCCATATGCAACTGAAGACAACGCATCAGATGATAAGATAGCCAGCGCGCGAGCTTTGCCAATAAGCTGTTCGCTTTCTTGCTCATCTTTCAGCGTTTCACCTAAAATTGCGTTTTTTAATTTTGCAAATAAGGTAGTTTCTTTGGCCGCATTTTCATCGACTTCCAATTCATTAACAGTATTAGATTCTGGTTTAACCAAAATTTCTGTTAAATCGGTTTTTGGATCTCCATTGAAGAATATAGGTCCTATCGTTTTAGATTTTTCTGTTCCATTTTCATCTTCAGCGTCTTCAGCGTCTTCATTGATATGATTGTTATTATCAGGATGATAACTGTTATTTGACATATGATATTGCTATATCCTTTATGATCACTCACTATTCATTTCGACATCTTTTATGGCTGAGAGCAGAGGGATTTAGGCAAACAATATTCACGTGTTTTAAAGAAGCGGGCATTTTATAAGAAGTTCATGGGTATGTAACATAAACATGCGCGCTTGCAGCAATATAAAACGCTATGCTGTTCGTTTCGGACAGAGTGAAAATTCTATATTGTTCATTGAACACAAAATCCCTGATCCAGCGTATCCACAAGAAGTCTTTTTTTTGCAGAGCACATGTTTTCAAGTTAGGACTTTCGCTTGAAAGGGAAGCGCATGTTTCTCGTATTTGAAACAGAGGGAGGTTTGGGGGACACCCCAGAACCCCGTACAAGGGGCGGCGCCCCTTGTATATCCCCGATTTTCCATGCTGCAGCGAAAGTCCTGCGAGTTAATCTTTCGCTGCAGCAAATACAAATTTCACAAAATATTTTGCAGCGAAAGGAAACAGCATGGTAACATTATTGTGACAGGCCATTTCCCTGTACCATTTTAACATATTTACCAGAGCTTTGACAATGGATACTTTTGAACTGCTACAAACCGCAAAGTCACAGGAAAAGCTGCCGCCGGGCTGGACAGTTATTACACTAAACCGCGGTAATATCCTGTACGCCGCAACAGGATGGGCGCTTTCCCTGCTGTTGGGTCTTTCCTTGTTGCTGGCGTTATATATCTCATCATACAATTCCTTAAATTTATTTATTATTATTTTCTTGGGAATATTAGGATTTATCTCGGTTGGCAGCGCATATTTGCTGACAAAAAAAATAGTGATGCTCACCCATTTGGATCAATACATGATTGTGCTGACCCCAGAACAATACGTGCAGCAGCGCCGCGCCAAAATTGTTGATGTGCCGTTAATTGATATCGAGCATATCACCCTGCGTGGCGTATTTGGCGGCGGCATTGCTATGTCACAATATGAGCAAAGAGATCCCCGCAGCGCGGCGCTAACCATTCCGGCCTTTTTTGGCGGCAAACAATCGCACCGCCAAAGAAGAACTCCAGATTCACTGGCTTTTATTGATAGCCGCAGCAACGCAGTTGTGGTAGTTGCGGAAGATAAAAGCTTTGCCGAACTTGGTGTGCTGGAAGAATTACTGCGCGACCATGTAAATGAAGCGCGCAAAAACAAAGGCCAAGCGGCCGTTGTTGAAAAATAGTTTTTCTGGCAAAGAAGATTGCTCTAGTACTGCTATGCAGAAATACCCCGGCATCGTAAATGCTAAGAAAGCAGTGGTTCGGAGTCGCAGCCTCCGAGTTTTCTTCCCGCGACGCTGGCTACGCCAGCGTCGCAAAAATGCTGGGGTATTTCAGCAATGAGGTACTAGACCTAAACAATAAAAAGAAATCAGAGAAAATTTTAGTGCGCCGCAAACCATGCCGCGGGCGCACATTTTCTCTTGCATTCCTTTTATGCTTTGCTCCTGTT
>JAKAOI010000324.1 GCA_021812265.1 Chloroflexota bacterium
ATCTACCAAACATGTCAAGAAACAGATTTTGGGCTCAAGCCGACGCAAGCCTTTACATCCGCTCGCCCTAAAGGGACGGCGGCTTTACGGGCTATTCTGTAATGTCATCCATCAGACATGTTCATTATATCATGTTCATTGCTTGCCATGCCGCAAAAGCAGGAATTACCTGTTGCGCCGATTGCGTATTTCCGCAAAATTATCGTGTCTGTCACATGTAAAATAGGTTATTTCGTCTCTATTATGGTGTCACTTTAGATGAGAATGAGGAGATACTATTTATGACAACCAGAACACAACACAAACATTCTGTGATAATTATTGGCGGTGGCATAGCCGGCCTTACCGCTGCTGTTTCTTTGGCGCGCGCCAATTTTGCAGTACAATTGCTGGAACGTTCGGGCAGCCTTTGATAGTGTGTCGCTATGGCGCGGAGATAGCGTCAGATAAATTGGAGCGCCCGCAAAAACTTTTAAACAAAAAACTCTTTTTTGTGGACGCCTCAAAGTTTGCGCTGAGCTATGAAATTGTGAACGCTCCATCCTTATAGAAAGGAGATTTTTGATGTTGCGCGAGGATTATACCGAATCTTTAATAAAGTGAATTGTGGAAGCAATCGCGTTATATGCTTCATCATATTCAGGTGTGCGGGTGAGCGGCAAAATATTTTGCAGCAGATCCGAAGCTATGCTGCAGAAATTATGCAACGCCGTAACGCAGTAG
The DNA here is from genome assembly GCA_021812265.1 of Chloroflexota bacterium. Lineage (GTDB taxonomy): Bacteria > Chloroflexota > Ktedonobacteria > Ktedonobacterales > JACDGC01 > JAJYBV01. Next base: position 724 of record JAKAOI010000324.1, read on the forward strand.
CTGCGCGCGTCATTTTTTTGTAGAATGGCAAGCATATCAGCAATTTGCGTATCCGAAGCTTCCCCGGATTGCTCCAAAATTTTTGTTATTACGGCTTTGTGCTCATCGGAACAGTTATTTAACGTCCAAATTACAGGGAGTGTCATTTTTTTGCGGCGCAAATCTCCGGCGGATGTTTTGCCGAGTTCGGAGCTATTTGCCCAGATGCCCAGAATATCATCACGTATCTGAAACGCCGCGCCTAATGCGCCGCCAATTGTTTCAAGGGTATGAATGATTTCCGGTTTGTCCGGCGCGCCAATCATTGCGCCGAAGGTCATAGCCGTTTGTATCAATGCGCCGGTTTTGCGGCCAATCATTTTCATATATGCGTCGGTAGTAATGCCACTATTTTTTTCAAACGACATATCCATATACTGGCCTTCGCACAACAAAATACAAGTTGTGTCGAAAATCTTGCCCAATTGAACGGCGGTTTCCAGACTGCACCCGTGCTCTAAAATTTGCCACAAAGCAATGCGGGCAAGGCTGAACATTCCATCTCCGGTATTGATACCTTGCGCAGCGCCCCAAATGGCCCATACGGTTTTGCGGTGCCGGCGCAGGATATCTTGATCTTCAATATCATCATGAATAAGAGAGAAATTATGTAATAATTCCAGTGACACTGCGGCAGGCAGTGCTTGTTTCAACGCTTGGGAAACAGAATTTCCTGCCGTTGCCGCGGCCAGCAGCGCTGCCCACAAAGTAATAGCCGGACGCATGAGTTTACCCATATTTGCGCCGGCAATTGTTTGAAATGATTCATCCACCCAGCCTAGGTGATATTGCATTTGTCCATAAAAACCGGGGAGATCGCTGTTTTGCGTGTAGTCTTGAACAACAGATCGAAGCTGCTGTTCTATGCGTTCTCTAAACTTCTCTGAAAATGCGCCGGAAGATACCGCCATTTTTTTACACCTTTCTGTGTGTTATCCGTGATATAAAAACCAGCCAGTAATTATTACAGTTGCAATACCTGCAGCCCACCAAACTGCTCCTGTAAGTCCGCCAAATATGCGCACCGATGAACAAACGCTGCAGTAACGCTCTACTATATTATATCTGTGACTGCGCATAGTATCTTGCGCTATTTTAATATGTTCACTGCGGCGGCGTGTGTGTTCTTCGCAAACATAGCGTCCGCAGCCTGCGCAGCTGAAATTATCAATGTAATGCGCAAATATGGCGGCAGACCACTGTTCGGGAACTACCGCTTCGCCGCAGATATAGCAAACATATTCTTCCTGCCGCTGCGCTATATGCTTGGCGCAAGGTTCGTGAGAATGCCGCGGATAATGTTCCATGCACACATAATTTCTACACCGCGGGCATTTGCCGGCCGATTCATTTTCGCATACCGAACAGGTTTGTGCGGGAAACACACTTGCCATGAAGCTTGACTCCGTTCCTTCTCAATGCTTGAGAGCGGGACTTAAAAAATAAATGATTCACATGAGCATGGTAAACGCTCTATCTCTGCTCATTATAGCAGATGATAGCGGATAATATAGACTTTTTTTATGCTGAATATATCCGCCGAGGCAGTGTTCGGCAGTGGAGCAGAAAAATATAAGGTAATGCGCTGTGCCTAACACTGTTTTTGGTTGTTATATAGCGCCTCGGTTGCAGCGCTTCGCCCCAATATCCGTATAAAGTACGTAAAAATCATGGAAATATTTCTATTGACAGTTATTTTACATTCTGTTAGTATGCTTGCGTGCTATTTAATTGAGTAATTGACGCATCTGTGAACAGCGCTGAGAGGGAAATATAAAATAATAATATAGAAATAAGCAGAAGTGATACGTGAAGGCATCACTCATTTTGATGATCCCAAAATAGAAAAAGTTCGGAAAAGGATACGGAGGATTTTACTGATTTCTCGTATCTGGATGGTTACCATTCCGACCATTATATTTTTATTAGTTATTATTTAAATTTTTGGAGATCGAGAATCTTTTAAAACAAAGAAAGGAAGAAGATGAATAGTCTTATAAATATGCCAAATATCTTGGCTTTGGTGGCAATTGGTATTTTGCATGCTGGGCAGGAATATTTATTACCGCGGATATTTCGAAGAATGCAGCGAAATAATTACAAAAGAATAATAAATGGTATAATAGGAACTATTGCGCTTACGCCTGTGCTGGTTTTATTAGGGCGCTTAATTTTAGACATACTTTTTATAATTAGTATTTTTGTATTTTATGTATATATGTTTGATGAGAAAAAATGGAATAAATGACCTGTATTTTATGTTAAATATAAGTTGAGAATGATTGGATGGGAATTGTCTACCATGTATGAACAAAATGATATGAATAAACGAGACGAAGAACAGAATATTGATATATCTGAAAAAGAGATTAAGAGGGAAAGAATATTATTTATAACCATAATAATGATTGTTATAGCAGCCATTGTTTTTATCTTATTTTTTGATATATTGATATCATTTCTTGATCCATATCCATCTAATTCAGATATCCCTTTATTTTTGTCTATTTTAGGATATAAGACAGGAGCATATTATGCGCCATGTCTTCTCTATTTTATATATATTTGTGCAATATATGGGATAGTGGGACCAAAACCGCGATTGCGCAAAATCTATTATATCGGAATAACTCTTTTTGGAGTGATGGGAATCGGATATATCATTTGGGATCTGCCCTATCTGCTGGCAACCTATCCGCCACAGGTGGCTCCGGGTGCATTTGATGAAACCACGGCCATCTTTTCCCAATTATTTGCGTTTTTCAGTGTACATGGGATACTGTCCGGAATCTATCGGCTGCCAC
>JAKAOI010000325.1 GCA_021812265.1 Chloroflexota bacterium
CTGAAGCGAAAGCCCTTATATCTTGCTGTGCGCTGAATCAAATATATGAGTTATTTTGGCGGTTCACTGAGGTCGTTCAGCATTCGCTGCATTGTTGTGTTATCTATTTCACCGCGGGCATAGCGCTGGCGAATAATTTCTTGCGGGCTTGCTGCGCCCTGTGAAATAACTTGGACGCCACTTTGCCCTTGCCCGCTGATTGCGCGAATGAGCACAAATAGCAGCGCAGCAAAAATGAATAATCCCAGCAGCATCGCGCCGAACATCAGCCAGCCTGTCCAGCCGTTTCCGTAATATCCCCACATCATAGGTGTGTACCCTCCTCATTATGTTCTATCATTATTGTGTTACTATCACTTCACCGGTCATTTGCGGATGATATGCGCAGACGTAGGTATATGTGCCCGGTGTGGTGAACGTATATGAAAATGTTGCGCCTTGAACCATATTGCCGCTATTTTTCATGCCATTGGTAAAGGTTACTGTATGCGGCGTTGTGTCTTTATTGGTCCATGTTATGGTTGTTCCGACTTTAATCTGTATAACAGGAAATTGAAACGCAAAGTTTTGAATATTCATTGCGGAAACGCCAGTAACTGGCTTGCTTGAAGTTGTTGCGCCGGGATAATTGCCTCCCATCATGCCGGAACCAGTTCCGTAACTGCCGTTGCCCATCATGCCGGAACCTGTTCCGTAACTGCCGTTGCCCATCATGCCGGAACCCGTTCCGTAGCTGCCGTTGCCCATCATACCATATCCGCTATAAGGAGTTGCGGTGATTGATGAAAGATTTTGCCGGTATCCCATCATGGTAAAAGGCGCAGAAATTCTGCCGGTAGCTGCTAAGTATCCAGTTCCGCCGGCAATAACTCCGGTTCCTACTACACCGGCTATTATCCAGCCGATAATTTTATGTGTCATAGTACAATACCTCTAAGACTTTCGCTTAAAAGAGAAGCGTATGGTTCTCGTATCTGAAACAAAGGGAGGTCTGGGGATACCCCGGAACCCTGTACAAGGGGCGCCGCCCCTTGTACATCCCCGATGTTCCATGCTGAACGAAAGGCCTGACCTCTTTTCTTTATGAAAGAACATCATTGCGATGTTCTTTTTCCTGACAATTAGATGATAATATATGTATCTCAAGAAAAAGGTATTGTTACATCAAGATTTCGTCAAAAAATTTAGCGGCAATATATGCTAACCGGCGCAGCAAGAAAGTTTGGAAACATCTTTATCAAAGGCTAACGCCGCCAGTTTTAATCCCTCGGCCATGGTTAAATACGGCGCAAAAGCTGCGCACAAATCATCAATTGTCAAACCAAATTTTACCGCCAATGTTGCTGAATAGATAACCTCTCCGGCGTTTTCGGCAACAATATGCGCGCCAAGTATCTTTCTTGATTGGCCATCTGCCACAAGTTTGACTACACCGGTAGTTTCATGATTTACCAAGGCGCGCGGAACAACTTCTAACGGGACAGTCGCCGTTAGAACCGCATAATTCTTTTTGCGCGCCTGTTCTTCTGTCAACCCGACAGTGGCTGCTCCCGGAGTGGTAAATAGTACACCGGGCACAACGCTCAGGTCAATTGTTTGAGCCGCCGCCGAAATGGCGTTTGCCGCTGCAATCTGGCCCTCATACGCGGCGACATATACAAATTGCGGCCCAAGTGTAACATCGCCGGCGGCGTAAATATGCGGGTTAGATGTTTGCAGATACACATCGGTAAGCGCTTCTCCGCGCGGGCCAACGGCAACCTGAGCCGCTTCAAGCCCTAAATGCGCTGTATTAGGCGCGCGCCCTGCCGCAACAATCAGCATATCCGATTCTATTATTTGATGTTCCTCACCCACAGTGATGTAAACCTGTTTTATTCCATTTTTTTGCGCAACTTTTTTATAGGTAACGCCGGTGATGACGCGAATGTTTTGCTGTGTGAGCGCTTGCAATATAGCTGCTGATATTTCCGGTTCGAAAGCGCTTAACAGGCGCGGATTGCGTTGCATAATGACGACTTCGGATCCAAAGCGGCGCAGCATTTGCCCTAACTCTAAAGCAATATATCCGGATCCGATAATGGCAATCTTCTTTGGCAGTTCTTGAAGACTTAAAACAGATGTGCTGGTTTCATATGCAACTTTACTCAATCCGGGAATATTGGGCTGCGCCGGAGATGCGCCGGTGGCAATCAGGAAATTGCGGGCAGTTATGCGCTGATTATTTACTATGATGGATGACGGATCGGCAAAACGCGCCTCACCGTGAATGATCTCGAACCCGTATTTCTGCGCTAAATCGATATACTTGTTTTGGCGCAGAGCCGCAACCAGATCATTTTTTTGACTGACAATCTGCCTGATATCTACCGGACCGGCGCTTGTTGGTATTCCCAAAAATGGATGGGTTTCAGCCAAATGATGAATTTCGCTGGCGCGCAACATCGTTTTAGATGGTACGCAGCCGATATTTACACATGTGCCGCCGATAGCTCCGCGTTCTATTATTGCGGTTTTCGCGTTAGCGCCGACTGCCTGAATTGCTGCGGAAAATGCAGCGCTACCGGAGCCGATTATGACATAGTCATATTGTTTTGGAGGATGACTTATTGTGCGCTGCTGACTGGTATTGTCACTCATATTATTGTTCCGCCTTTTGCCGCGCCGTGATCTTGCAAGATAAAGCCTGGATGGAACCACGAGCGCTAGCCGTTTAAAGTGGGGAGATTCTGTATATCTTCGTGTTCTAGCATATTGAGTATGGGGCACATTTCGGAGCCATTATCTGTGTCGCAGAGCATTACAGCGTTTAATAGTTTTATGCGCAATGCTTGAAGAGCGGCGATTTTCTGATCCATTTCTGTTATTTTCAGCAGTGCGCTTTGTTGCATATCTTGGCACATATCGCGGCTTTCTGCGAGCAGGTAAAGCAATTCCCTAATTTCTTTCAGCGTAAAACCAAGATATTTTGCTTGGCGAATAAAGTGAATGCGCTCAATACTTTGCTGATTATACTGCCGGTAGCCGGATTTTGTGCGCGCTGAAGCTTCCAGCAGGCCTTCTTTTTCATAAAACCGAATTGTTTCCGCGCCGACGCCTGTTTTCCGCGCCACTTGCCCGATTGAAAATATACTCATATGGATCTCCCTATCACACTCTACACCTTATACTATACTATAAGGTCAAGATGTTTTTAGCGCATATTACAATTTGCTGAGATGGCTTGAGAAACCGAACAATACCCAGATATATTACATGGTTTTTTTTGTGGTATGATCCAGCAGTAAACTTTTCAATACTTGCGCATGGGCGTGCGCCACATCGCGCGCGGCAAAAACCAGTGTAATGGGGCCTTCTTGCGCCAGCTTGCGCAGTATTAAAAATGAATCATGCGTAACGCCTTCAGATAGCTCGGCTGCATATTTTTGATTAAATTCTGCAAACTTTTCGGGATCATGTCCATACCATGCGCGCAATGCCGGGCTGGGCGCTACCTCTTTCAGCCAAAGCGCAATTTCTGCGCGATCTTTAGATAAACCGCGAGGC
>JAKAOI010000326.1 GCA_021812265.1 Chloroflexota bacterium
ATCTGCAGTTATTTAGATGCCAAGAATGTGTTTTGGCAAAATATACACTAAAACATCCTCTACTATAGAGTACCGCATATACCCAGTAATTTGAACAGCCCCTGAGTGAGAGATAGATCACAGCGTGTCTGAGATTTTTACTACAAAAAAAAGGCGTTTACCAAAATAATTTTCGGTAAACGCCACTATGGAAATAGTTTAAAATTCGTCGGATAGATATCTGGACCAAATTAATACTACCGCCAGCCCGCCAACCAGCGCAAAAAACGCCACTGTGCCGCCGTAGTTGGGATCGCTGAATCGATAGAAGAAAAGAAGTCCCAGCCATAATATTGAGCCGGAAATTGCCAGAGACAGTCGAGATGATTCTGCTGTCGCAGGAATAAATACCTGAGCTAAAAGCCAGACTACGCCGAGAACAAGAATAGTTCCCCACTTAACGGCGCTTGCGCTGGTTGCATCGAGTGAAAAAGTGTTTTGCAAAAATCCAGAAGATTCTGTATTAATAAATACAAACGCGCTCAGCCAGATAAACGCCAATATCGCGCTGATAAAAGGTTTGGCAGGTTTTACCGCAACCACTGAAAAGCTCACTTTCTTGAACTTTTTTAAGGAAAAAGCTCGTAGAATATATGGGATATCTTGGACTGCAGCGTCTCATTATGAGCATAGAAGTCCTTCTTCTATTATAGTACACGACTGAATAAAGGATACGCAATACCATGAGGAAATTTTCTGCGCAAAAAATTACGTGGGATGCCGGTAAAATTTATAGGAGCCAATATTTTTGTTTGATTTGGCAAGCAGAGGGTGAACCTGTTGCACAGTATTGACGCTTATCCGCACATTGCTCCTTTTGGCGATTGCGGCGCCATTATGCGGTTTGCGGGGGAAATTACTGCCGCCGGGCACATGCGCGCTATAGCGTTGCTGCGCGCATACGCCGAGAATATGCCTGATGGTGTGTTAGATATGATTTTGGGGTATGTTTCGCTCGGAATATATTTCGATCCCCAAAAAATATCTTTCGACGCAATAGCGGAAGATATGCTTGTTCGCGCAAAACAATTGACTTTTGGCGATAGTTTGCCAAGCCGGTTGGTTACCATACCGGTAAACTATGGCGGCGCAGCCGGACCGGATCTTGCTTTACTGGCGGAATCCGCTAAAATTTCTGTGGAGCAGGCGGTGGAATTGCACGCAAAAACAGAGTATACAGTTTATTTTCTGGGATTTATTGCAGGCTTTCCGTATATGGGAGAGGTCGATCCGAAAATTCGCGCGTCACGGCGAAGCATGCCCCGCAAACATATTCCACGGGGATCCGTTGGCGTCGCAGACGCGCAAACCGGAATATATTCCGTAGCCAGTCCCGGCGGATGGAATATAATCGGCTCCTCGCAGGCAGATATTTTTGATCCATTGCGCGAGCAGCCATTTCTGCTGCTTCCGGGAGATAGGGCGCGGTTTACCATAGAATCTATTGATATTGCCTCACAGAATGGCGCGGACTTTTTGGCAACCGACCGCCGGCAAACTGCGCCCCGGCGTTGGGTTGCTCCGGATGAAGCTGTGCGCTGCGCGGCGATAATTGATTCGGGAACGCAAACTTGCGCGCAAGGAGCAAGACGGCATAATGTGGGGCAATTTGGTGTGTCACGCGGTGGCGCGGCGGATTTTTTTTCACTGCGCGCCGGCAATTTGGCTTTGGGCAATCACCCCGACGCCTGCGCGCTGGAATTTGCGGGGATAGGACCGGAATTGAAGTTTTTGTGTGAAATAAGTGTTATTGTAACAGGCGCGGCAGAAACTATGACAATTGATGGCTATAACCTTCCTGCCGGCCGGTGTGTAACCATGCGCGCCGGGCAAATATTGCGCGTCGGTGAAACAGCGCATGGCGCGCGTGGCTATATTTGCTTTGCCGGCGGAATCGCTGGGGAAGATATACTGGGGGCAGATTCTACCGATATTCGTGGCGGTTTTGGCGGAATTGGCGGCAGATATTTATGCGTGGGGGATATGCTTTCGGCTTGGAAGACAACAAATCAGGTCGTGTATGATGATACCAGAATAAGACTGCCCATACAAAATAGTGTACTGCGTGTTTTGCCCGGCCCCGATTTTGCGGCGCACAGCCAATTGGCAAATGCGCTGACGGACCTATCGTTTGTTGTTTCACAGCAATCCGATCGCATGGGTATTTGTTTAGAAAGCGTGGAGCGACAATTGCCGGAAGATTTGATTCCTTTGGGTAATATTTCAGAAATGACGCTGCCCGGAGCGCTTCAGGTTCCTCCTGGCGGAAAACCGATGCTGTTGGGGGCAGATTGCCAAACAACCGGCGGCTATTGTGTTCCGCTAGCAGTTATCAGCGCCGATATATGGCGTATCGGGCAGCTTTGTCCGGGAATGACAACGCGGTTTACTCTTGTTTCGCTCGCGGAGTCTGCGACTGCATTGCGGCAGACGCGCCAAGCCGAACAGTCGTATGCGGTTGGAGTATATGATACTTCGCGGCTATTTTGTGGTTTTGTGGAAGGTGATTTACATGAAGAGATGTTTTGATATGAACGCCGACGCCGGAGAATCTTTCGGTCTGTGGCGGATTGGCGCCGACGCAGAGATTTTCCCGTATATTACTTCGGCAAATATCGCGTGCGGCGCGCATGCCGGGGATCCGTCGGTAATGCGAAAAACTATTGAATTGGCGGCATTGCGCCATGTTGCAGTCGGAGCGCACCCAGGGTATCCCGATTTGCAGGGATTTGGCCGGCGTGCGATGATGATGGATCTGGACGAAATACATGATATGGTGGTGACACAAATTGGCGCATTGCAGGCAATGGCGCAGATAAAAGGCGCGCGGCTGCAGCATGTGAAGTTGCATGGCGCGTTGTATAACGCTGCCGCACAGGATGGAGTTATTGCGCAGGTAGTTTGCCGCGCCGTGCGCGCAATCGATCAGAATCTGGTGGTTGTGGCGCTGTCGGGATCGATTATGGCGCAGGTGTCGCAAGAGATGGGGTTGAGAACGGCAGAGGAGCTGTTTTTAGATCGAGGATACGCGGATGACGGGACATTGCTGCCACGCAGTCATCCCCACGCTTTAGTGAGCGATTTAGCAGAGATCGATCGCCGCGCAGAGCTGTTAACAACATCCGGAGTAATTCAGACGGATGGCGGATTATTGCTGCCGCGAAATTGCGTGACTTTGTGTGTGCACAGCGATACTCCAAACGCCGCGGCAATCGCTGCGCGCGCCAAACAGGCTTTTCAGCGAATCGGCGCCGATATTCGGCCGATGGCGGAGATTGTGGCGCAGCGGTGAATCTTTGGGTAATGGAAACATGCGCTGCTCTTTCAAGCGAAAGTTCTAGAGACCTAAGAGAAGCGAATCATACAGCCATCGGCGCAGGGGGCAGCATGCCTTCTGACGGTGTGTGAGATGTCCCTGCATTCCCTAATCCTTTTTAAGGTTCAGGTCTATAATTGCAAGACAACGCAATTGATTTGCGGGTAGTGACTCTATAAAGAGGTGGTAA
>JAKAOI010000327.1 GCA_021812265.1 Chloroflexota bacterium
TTCGCCTTTGCTGTTCTCTTGTTTGTTTTCAGTTTTTCCATAATTGAATTTTCCGGACGGTCGGCCTTACAGAAAAAAACACCTGCGGCAATTGCTACAGGCGCTTTTTCTTATGGCTATAATCTTAAATCGATGTTATTTGGTTATCGACGAAACCGACGCGGCTTTTTTCTTCGAGTTTTTTTGTGCAACGCCAAAAACGGGGGTTAACCAGTCCATATATTCTGAACGATATCCGCGCACAATCTCACCGTATAAAGCAGAAATTTTTTCGGCTATCGGGCCAATGGCCCCTGCGCCGATTGGGCGGTGATCGACTTCAACAACCGGAGCGATTTGTGCGCCGGTGCCGCAAAGGAAAATTTCTTTGGCTATATATAATTCAGTGCGGTCAATTTGTCGTTCCCGAGTTAACATATCCAGATCGCGGCGGGCCAGTTTTATAATTGTGTCGCGGGTAATACCCATTAGAATGTTTTCGGTAACTGCAGGTGTATGCAATTCTCCGTTGATTGCTAAAAAGATATTTTCACTGCTGCCCTCGGAAACATGGCCGTCGTGATTCAGCATAATAGCTTCATCAAATCCGTTAAAATTTGCTTCGGATTTTGCTAAAGCAGAATTAACATATCCGCCGGTTACTTTTGCGCGCGCAGGTATCATATTATCATCGATTCTGCGCCAAGAAGATACTCCGCACTTAATACCGGTGGTAGAAATATAATCACCCATTGGTGTTGCTGCTATATAATATTTATCGTTGAGATCGTGCAGTTTTACGCCAATGATTTCATCGCTTTTAAAGGCCATCGGCCGAATATAAACATTTTCTTTCCATCCGTTGCGCTTAACCAGTTCGATTGTTTGCGCAACCAGCTCTTCTGGTGAATACGGCAATTTAATATTCAGGATACGGCAGGAATCATGGAGTCTTTCAAAGTGTTCGCGTATTCTGAAAAGATAAATATCTTGCGTGTCCGGATTCCAGTAGCCGCGAATGCCTTCAAAACAACCTGTTCCATAAGAAAGGCCGTGTGTTAAAATTTTAACACTGCCTTCTGCCTCGGGAATAATTTCCCCATTAATATTAACAAATTGAGCTTTCATGGTTCCCTTTCTAAGACGACTGCATTGTCGGGTAAATTCTCTTTTACATTAAAGAGAAGTAACGCGCTGCGTATACTATCTGCCGCTGTCGCTTTTAAAATATAGCAGCCAGATTGGCGGCATTAGCGTTCCATTCATATTATACATCGAAACAGAGCGAATTTCTGGGCAAATAGCGCCAAAATTTACGTATTTTTTTTGTTCACTATATACAATCTTTAGGTACAATCTTTGAGCATAGCGAGTTCTTACTGTTGCGCGCAACAACCCAAAAATGTTATACAAACTTTTATCGGCATAGTATTGATGAAACTGAACATGAAGAATTATTGTGCGGAGGGGAAATTGCGGAGGCTGGTTTTTGTTGAGAACCAGCAAACTCAAACCATACGTTGGGTTTAGTAAGAATTCACACAGGAACTGGTAGCGTTGCTGTATTCGGTTTGAATTTCAAACACGCCGCCATTGTTCAGGTGAGTATAGCCAGCTGAGAAATCCCATGCGCATTTATCGCCAATTTCGTAGCCTGCATTATCTACCCATCCGCTGCCGGGCTGAGGATCGGTAATAGCTTCAAATTGTTCGTGGGATGTAACGCTTGCGAGGCTGTCTCCTGCTCTGTTGCCATTCGGAGAGCTGGGCACGCCGCACGCTGAAAGATTGATGGGATAGGGCATAGCGCCATAAGAAAGGCCAGAGTTGGAATAGTTGTGATACGCGCAAAAGACTTGCATGGAGCAGTCGCCGGCGCCGTCATTGACGTAGTAGCCGTTTGGTGTATACACAAAATACGTTGCGTTTGCGCCATCGGATGCCCAATGGTTAGCGGAAATGGCCCTGCTTACTTCGTTTTGAATTGATGAATCTTCAACAGTTTTACCGCCGCAGCTGTAATCATAGCTGGGATTAGATTTATCTACCCATGTTCCTTTAACGACGCTGGAATTAGCAATATTCGTGTTATAGTCATAATATTGAGTTAAAATGTTGTCAAAGGAAGTTCCACCCATATCAACCAAATATTTTTTAACAATCTGTCCGGTACCGTTTAACGCGCCGGTCTTAGTCAGCCAGCTAGAACCCCAGAAAATAATATAGCTGACCGGTGTTTCCTGAACCGGGCCGCCGTAATATGACAGATCGCCGGAGCCTTGAACGGCAAAGCGATTACTTTTTTTTTCGCTTTGTACTTGTTGAATGGTTGGGTACAAAACAATATGTGTTTTATAATGGTGGGTATTTGTGCCTTGTGTGTGGGCTGCCGGGGCAAACTGGGAAAACGCTGCCATGGGAATAATCAGCGCAACGAGAGTAATGCCGCCTAAAATTTGCAGCATTCGGCGAAATGTAAGAAACATCTTGAAATCTCCATTGTTCTTGATAGTTTTTATGGGTTTTCGTCTTTGCCTGAAAAGCATCATGCCACAACTGTTTTACTTCCTTTTTTCTGCGTCTTTTGCAATACCGGAGAGCCGGAATGAATAAAAGAACAAAATCAATTTATTGCTTATTTTGCAATATGACGCAAGATATTAACCTCCTCTTCCTATTGTGATATTGCTTTCCTCTTTAGTAAAAGCAATATCACAATTTTACACAATTTTAACGAAAAAGTCAATAGTTTTTCTAATTGCTAAAAAAAATATACAGGCAATCTTTAAAAAGATGTTTATTCAGCTAAAAAATTTTGTGATTGAAAACTATTGCTATCAAAATATTTTAAGCAGAGCCGGCGAGATATCAGCATAGTTTATGTATACTGATACACCGCCGGTCTGGTTGCTTGCATTGAGAAGGGTTACCTGCAGCAGCCTGCAATCATATCAGTCGGTATTGTTACGATTAATATGAATTCACGCAGGAGCTGGTAGCGTTGCTATATTCGGTTTGAATTTCAAACACGCCGCCATTATTCAGATATGTATAACCTGCTGAGAAATCCCATGCGCATTTATCGCCAATTTCATAACCGGCGTTATCTACCCATCCGCTGCCGGGCTGAGGATCGGTAATAGCTTCAAATTGTTCGTGGGATGTAACGCTGGCGAGACTGTCTCCCGCTTGATCGCCATTTGGAGAGCTGGGCACGCCGCACGCTGAAAGATCGATAGGATAGGGCATAGCAGCATATGCAAGGCCAGAGCTGGAATAGTTATGATATGCGCAGTATGTTTGCATCGAGCAAGCGCCTGTGCCATCATTAATATAATAGCCGTTTGGTGTATACACAAAATAAATTGCGTTTGCGCCGTCAGCCGGCCATCCATTGGCTGAAATTGCATTGTTTACTTCGTTTTGGATAGAAGAATCTTCAATAGTTGGTCCGCCGCAGCTGGAATCGGAAGCAGGTGTAGATGTGTCTACCCACACTCCGTTTACACTGCTGGAGTTGGCAATATTGGTGTTATTATCATAATATTGGGTTAAAATATT
>JAKAOI010000328.1 GCA_021812265.1 Chloroflexota bacterium
ATCTTGCAAATCAAAAATTTACGTAAACGCTCTGCTTATATCTAACCACAAATATATCTTAAAAATTTTCTATTAAGATTGGTTTACAGTTCCATATACATGTATATAAGACGAGTATAGCATACTGAAAGCAGCAAAATAGCCCATAAAGCCGCTAAAACAGTAGATTGCTTCGGTAAAAAGTCATATAATATTTCATCCAAAAGTCCCATCACCTCGTATACGTCGCAATGATAAGCGCGATATATTGCCACAGAGAAGGGATATGCAAGAGGCAATTTGGCTGCCCCTATTGAACCCCTGCTGGCGCTTGGCGATGTTTTTCCCCTTAACCTAAAGCCTCGTGTTTCAGGACTTTCGCTGCAACAGGGAACATCGGGGAGATGTACAAGGGGGCAGTCGCCCCTTGTACGGGGTTCTGAGGTGTCCCCAGCTCCCTTCTGCTTCAAATACAAGAAACATATGCGTTTCTTTCAAGCGCAAGTCCTATCGTTTATAATTATGGCAGTGAACCCAGTGTCCGTTTTCCAACTCCGTTCGCTGCGGAAACTGTTCTTTACAAACCTGTGTGGCTATAGGGCAGCGCGGGTGAAAGCGGCACCCCGAAGGCGGATGAACAAGACTGGGAATTTCACCACGCGCCGGTAAAACCGGTATTTCCGCAGATGGATCTGCCAAACGATCTGGGTCGGGAGCCGCCGATAGCAGTAATTGGGTATATGGGTGTTTGGGCTGTTGCGTAACTTCTTCGCTGGAGCCGCCTTCTACCATTTGCCCGGCGTACATAACCAACGTTTCTTCTGCAAAATAGCGGGCGCTGGCGATATCATGGGTAATAAAAAGAATTGCCAGTTTCTCTTCTTCCTTTAGCTGCGTCATCAAATTCAGAATATCCAACCGAATTGAAACATCCAGCATCGAAACCGGTTCATCTGCCAGCAATATTTCTGGCTTTACCGCCAGCGCCCTCGCAATGGCTACCCGCTGCCGCTGCCCGCCGCTTAATTCATGGGGATGTTTTTTCATAAATTGCTCCGCAGGAGTTAAACTAACGCGCTGCAGCAGGTTTGGTAAATGCTGCCGGACACTGCGGAACGTGGCGTGGCCGTGCGCTAAAAGCGGCCTGCTTAGTGTATATTCAACTGAATTTGCAGGATTTAAAGATGAAAATGGATCTTGGAATATCATCTGTACACGACGGCGATATGCGCGCTGTGAAATTGAACGCGCATCTTGTCCATTCAGGGAAATTTTACCGGCAGTCGGTTCATAAATTCTCGCCAGCACACGCGCAACCGTTGTTTTGCCGCTGCCGCTTTCACCTACCAGCGCAGTTACTTTGCCCGGGTACAGTGAAAAAGATACATCTTCAACAGCGCGCAAATAACGCCGCCGTATTCCAAAACTGCCCACCGGAAAATATTTTTGCAAACCCTGAACGGTTAATATTGGTGTATTTACATCTTTCATACACGCATTCCCCTTCTCTTTGCATTGACAGAATAAGCTGCTGCAATATCTTCTTCTGTCGGCGGTTCAGCGCGCCGCGCCGCGTCATATAAATGGCAGGCAGCGTGCTGCGCCGGAATCGCAGGATCGGCAGCTTTGAGAATCGGCAGCGCCGATTGACAGTCGGCAAACGCCATCGGGCAACGCGGGTGAAAGGCGCACCCCTGCGGCAGCGCGCGTAAATCGGGAGGTGAACCGGCAATACCATATACTTTTTTTGCGGGACCGCGCAGCGGCGGAAAAGAATGCAGCAATCCATAGCTGTATGGGTGCCTTGCGTGGGCATATACATTACGCCGATCCCCATACTCCACAATGCGTCCGGCATACATAATTGCCACATTATCTGCCAATTCCAGTAATAGCGAAAGATCGTGCGTAATAAAAATAACGGAAAATTGCAGATTCTGCCGCAGACGAATCATTTCGGATAGTATTTCGCGCTGCGCCACAACGTCCAAAGCTGTTGTAGGCTCATCCATAATAATAATATCTGGGTTCAACGCTAATGCCAGCGCAATGCCGGCGCGCTGCCGCATACCGCCGCTGAGTTCATGCGGAAAACTGCGCAGACGATCCGACGCTATGCCCACCATTTGCAGCAGTTCAACAGCGCGTTGATCAATTTCTTTGCGAGACATCTGCGGCCGATGTGTGGTAAAAATATCGCGGATTTGCGCGCGCAACGATAAAACCGGATTTAACGCATTCATAGCGCTTTGAAAAACAATTGCCAGTTCATTCCAGCGAAACGCCCGCAAGGCAGCGCCGGAAAGCGCTAAAATATTTATTGGAGCCGCATTGCCGCCGTGATATAGTATCTCTCCGGATACAATATTTGCCGGGTTGCGCAAAATATTTGCCACGCCATACGCCAAGGTAGATTTGCCGCAACCGCTTTCCCCTGCCAGCCCTAAAAATTCGCCGCGCCCCAATGTAAAACTGACATCGGTTACGGCGTGCGTTGCGTCTTCTTCGTAGCCATAGTCAATAGATAAATGATGAACGGAAAGAATGGGATCGCTCATATAGCTGTTACCTTTTTTACTTGCTTTTGCTTGCGCAGCTTAAATTGATGCAAACGAGGATCGGCAATTTCATCAATGCCATAATTAATCAGCGCTAACCCTGCGCCGAACAGCGCAATGCATAAACCCGGCGGCACAAACCACCACCATTGCCCAACAATCAGCGCAGAGTTAACTTGCGCCCAATACAGCATAGTTCCCCAACTTATCGTGTTTAAACTTCCTAACCCTAAAAATTCCAGCGTAGCCATGGCGACGATTACATTAGAAAAATTGTTGACTATTCCGGCGGAAACCAGCGGCAGCTCGTTTGGTAAAATTTCAAAAAATAAAATACGCCATGTTCGTTCTCCCATGGATCGCGCGGCGGTAATAAAATCACGGCTGCGCAGCGAAAGCGTTTGCGCGCGCAGTGATCGCGCAACATATGCCCATGATGTGACAAAAATTGCCGCAGATACGGTCAGCGAGCCGCGAGGTAAAAAAGCTGCCAGCACAATTGCCAGCACTAACCCCGGAATGACTAAAAACACGTTTGATAACACTGTCAGCAGTTCATCCCACCACCCGCCGAAATATGCGCCAACAACACCAATAACGGCGCCAAGACCTTCAATGGCAATGGTTGTGCCCAAGCCCCAAAAAATTGATGTGCGGGTTCCTACAATAAGCTGCTCTAAAATATCTTGCCCGCCGGTAGTTGTTCCTAACAAATGCTGCCATGATGGCGGCAAATTAATCTGTCGTGTATATAATGCGGGGTTATTATGGATAAACAACGGACCGAAAATAGCCACTAATAAAAAAAAGCTGACTATTCCAATGCCTATCGTTACCTTAATATTGCCGGTAATAAATTTCCAAATAGACAGTATTGTTTTATTGCTTTGAATGATATTTATTCTATTTAACTGATCTGACGCTGGCGACATATTAATTAATTCCTTTCCTGCCGAATACGAGGATAGATCGGAA
>JAKAOI010000329.1 GCA_021812265.1 Chloroflexota bacterium
TTTGGTCTTGGCCCCATTGAAACAGCGCGGTGTCTTATCAGCTACATGCAGGCGCGACTGCGCCCCGTTACGCATCCCCAAACCTTTCAAGATTGGGTCAGCAACCAATTCGGTTCCCGACTTTTTTCCATCTTCTTTAAAACATATACCGAAAAAGTTTGGGGTATGCCTTCCAATGAGCTTTCCGCTGATTGGGCAGCGCAGCGCATAAAGGGATTGAATTTAACCGAAGCAATAAAAAACGCTCTTTTGCCTCCTTCAAAACAGAAGAAAAACGGCGGCGCCATTAAAACATTAATTGATGAGTTCCGCTATCCCCGCTTTGGTCCCGGCCAAATGTGGGAGCGAGTTCGCGATTTGCTTTTGGAACATGGCCAACAAGTTTCAATGGGACACACTATCGTTAAAATTCTCCATAGCCAAACTTTGGTTACCGGTGTTGTTGTCCGTGACACTACCGGCGCGGAGCAGGTTATTCGCGGCGCAAACTTTATATCTACGCTGCCGATACGCGAATTGATTCAACTATGCGATCCGCCGCTCCCTGCGGCGATAGTTGCCGCGGCGGAAGATTTGAAATATAGGGATTTTCTGACTGTTGCGGTGATTATTGATAAAAAAGATGTCTTTCCCGATAACTGGATATATTTGCATGACCCGGATGTGATTGCCGGCCGGATACAAAATTTTAAAAACTGGAGTCCCTTTATGACGCCGGACCCCACGAAAACGTGTTTGGGGTTGGAATATTTCTGTTTTGAAGGTGACGGTTTGTGGTCTTCGCCCGATAATACGCTGATAGAGATGGCCGGACGCGAATTGGTGCACTTAAAAATGTGCCGGCAGGATCAGCTGTTGAGCGGCTTTGTGGTGCGGCAGCCGAAAGCTTACCCAGTATATGATGATGTGTATAAGCAGCGTTTGGCGGTTATCCGAAACTATGTTGAGCAGCATATAACAAATTTGCAGATGGTGGGGCGCAACGGGATGCACCACTACAATAATCAAGATCACTCCATGATGACGGCGTTGCTGGCCGCCAGAAATATTTTGGCGGATCGCAAGGAGTTTGATCCCTGGAATGTGAATACCGACGCGGAATATCATGAAACGGTTTCTGCCGATGAAGAAGATCATTCCGGCAGGCTGGTTCCGCAAAAAATACGCTGATTTGCGCAATATGTTTATGTTGTTTCTGCCGGCTGCGCGTCTGGTATTGTTACGCTGAAAGCCGTTCCTTTGCCAAGTTGGCTTTCGGCAGAAACAGTTCCTTTATGCGCCAGCGCGATTGCTTTTACGATTGCTAAACCCAAGCCAGATTCTCCTCCAGCGGCGGCGCGGGCGGGATCGGCCCGGTAAAATCTGTTAAATATGTGCGGCAGCGCCTTCGGGTCTATACCGCTGCCGGTGTCGCTGACCTGCAGAACTGTTGCGCCAAGAATGCGCCGCGCCGAAAGCTTTATTTCACCGCCGGCGGAGGTATATCGCAGCGCGTTGCTGATTAAGTTGCCGATGAGCTGGGTCATTCTTTCAACATCGACAAAAAGCGCGGCCAGATTTTCTTGCGCGTCTATGTTTAAGTGAATATGCGCCTGTTCGGCTTTCAACCGGTATGCTTCAGCAATTTTGCTCAATAAATTTTTTGGGGCAATCCGCTGCGGGTGCAGGCTCAGTTCATTGGCGTCTGCCAGTGAAAGCGTGCGCAAATCTTCGATTAATCGCTGTAAATGCAGAGATTCTTCGTATAAAACAGCAAAGCGCTCCGATGTCGACGCCAATACACCGTCGCGCAGCGCCTCCAAGTATCCTCCAATAACCGTTACGGGTGTGCGCAAGTCATGGGCAATATCTGCCGTCATTTGTTTGCGCTGCTGGTTAGCCTCCGCGAGATCTTGGCTCATTATATTAAACGCGGCGGATAGCTGTCCGATTTCATCTTTTGAACGCACCTGCACTTGCTGCTGCAAATCTCCCTTTGCCATTGCGTGTATTGCCGCAGTCAATTCGCTTACCGGTTTTGTCAGCGATCTGGCTAAAAATATTCCCAATATCAGGGCAATAGCAAAGGCAGCCAGCGCTCCTGCCAGCAAGCCATTTTCAGCGGCGGTTAAAAATTGTTGATCGGCTGAGCTAAGCGGCGGCAGGGAGCCATTGGTTAATACATACCCAACAGTTTTTCCTCTGACAGTAACTTTTGCCGCCGCCGCGCATTTTTGGGGGGCAAGCTGCGCCACTGTTTTATTTTCTGTTTCGGGTATAATTGTTAAACAGTTTTGGTCGGTCAAAATAAATGGATAATAGGAGCCGGAGCCTGAGCTATGCTCCAGAGATTGCTCATAACCATTTACGCCATCCCAAGAGCCATTTAATTGATAGTATCCGGCCATTTGACTGACAAAATCAGATTCGGCGTGTACATAGGCGACTTTTTGAAAATTCTGCTTAGTAGATTGCTGCACGATAAGCGCAGCCAGCCCTATGCCAACTACGCTGACCAACACAAACGATAAACTGATTTTCCACATAAGCGATCGCATAAATCGGAATTTCATCATAACTGCGGCGTCGCTTTAAGGCGTGTCATCAGCGCGGAAGCGGTATCCAACGCCAAAAACGGTTTCGATATATCGTGGAGATGATGGCTCAGGCTCAATTTTTGCTCGTAAATTACGAATATGCACATCAATAGTGCGTTCAATACTTTCTCCATCAGTGCCTTGCAATCTATCCAGCAGCTGCGCGCGGGTAAACACTCTGCCGGGGGAAGCGATCATCGCGGCAAGCAGCTCAAATTCTGATGGCGTAACTGTTATGGAATTTCCTGCAATGCTTACGGTGTAGGTGCGGCGGTTCACAACGACATCTGCCGCTTTCAAGATATCTGATGGCGTAACCGTCTCATTTTCTGCCCGGCGCATTACAGCGTGAATGCGCGCGGCAAGCTCGCGCACGCTAAACGGTTTTGTAATATAGTCATCGGCTCCCAGCTCAAGCCCCAGCACTTTATCGGTTTCTTCTTGCTTAGCCGTCAGTAAAATAATGGGAGTTTTGCTTTCTTTTCGGAATACTTTAATAAATTCAAAACCTCCCATTTCCGGCATCATGATATCCAGCAAAATAATGCTCGGCTTTTCTTGTCTGGCTAAAATAAGGCCATTTTTTCCGTTATCGGCCTCCAGTACGCGAAAGCTTTCTTGTGTTAAATATTCACGTATGAGCATGCGCACATGCGTCTGATCATCTATCACTAAAACGGTTTTGCTGCTCATGTATTTGACCTCTGCGCCGTCAAATAGAATTGAATCGGCTCTTCTCCGGCGAAACTATTGGTATATGCTTAGGATATTTGCTTGAAAGAACAGCATATGTTTCTCGTATTTGAAGCAGAAGGGGGCTGGGGACACCGGCACAAGGGGCAACTGCCCTTTGTACATCCCCCCGATTTTCCCTGCTGAAGCGAAAGTCCTGATGCTGTTATATGGGCGCATTTTTTTCAATCTGCAGGCTGAAGC
>JAKAOI010000330.1 GCA_021812265.1 Chloroflexota bacterium
CAATGACACCATTTCCGCCAGCAAAAACGAGCCACACATTTCCATGTGTGGGCCTCGTTGTAAAACATGCGGCGAGATACGAACGACAACCGCAATCTATTATCGCAATATTTCCGGCATAACGAGAACCACATGTTAAAACATGTGGCTAGATTATGAACGACAACCGCAATCTATTATCGCAATATTTCCGGTATAACGAAAACCACATGGTAAAACATGTGGCTAGATTATGAACGACAAAACAATCGTTGCGACAATCCCGAAACACCTGGACCTGGCGGAAAATGAGGAGCAATGACACCATTTCCGCCAGCAAAAACTAGCCACACATTTCCATGTGTGGGATTCGTTCCTCTATTTTGCGCCGGCCGCAACACGCGAAACAGCAAGGCGAACGCCCTGCTTACTGCTTATTGAGCAGCGATTAATTTCCGGATGTAATCAGATTTTTCCCTTGTTTGAAAATTCGCGATGTAATAAATCCTAAAATAAGAATCACAATAATCGCAAAGCCGGTTGCCACCAACGCATAAATAAACTCACCTTCAACACTTGTCACAGAGACTTTATCTATCGACGCCAACCACGTTTGTATAGCGTTATTCCATGCCAAGGCAGCAACAAAGCCCAATGCAGAAGACACTAAAGCTACCACAGTGGTAATAAAATTGCTGGTTGCCTGCATTGCCCGCTGCACTTGCTGAGAAGCCATTTGCGCAGCCAATTGCTGAATTTGCTGGGTTTGTTCCCGAGACATACCGCGAATTTCAAATCTTTTATGGACGGGATCTTGATTTTCTGACATAGGTGAGCATACCTCCGTAATAAAAACAATTGCGTTAAGATTTCACGCGATACACCGCGTTTTTGTGTTCGCTGGCAATATCGTATACCGTAACCAGGCAATGCGTCAAGCGCATGCCATATTTGCAATCAAAATGGATACATCATATCATGCATAAAGGAAGTTGCAACAAACCATTACTCCTGCCTTAGGCACGGCGTATGATAGACTGCCCTATGCAAGCAATGAAAGAGACGGCAAACACCGAATGGATAATCATATACTGCAAAACGGCCTGCTCCACGGATTGAATGATGAACAGCGCGCCGCGGTAACAGCTACAGAAGGACCGGTTATTATTTTTGCCGGACCGGGAAGCGGAAAAACGAGAGTTATTACCTACAGAATTGCTTATCTCATCGAACACTCCGGTGTACCGCCTTGGAATATTTTGGCGGTTACCTTTACGAATAAGGCCGCGCGCGAAATGCGCGAACGCCTGGCGGCGCTTGTGCCCGACCAAGCCAAAAACCTGACTATAGGAACATTTCATAGCATTTGCGCCAGAATTTTACGCAGTGAAATAGAAACATTGGATTTCGGGCGCAGCAAAAATTTTACCATTTTAGATGATGATGAACAAAATGCGATTATCAGAGAATGCATGCGCCAGCAAAATTTGGATGAAAAAAAATTCAAACCGGTCGTCATTCGCGCGGAGATTTCTCGCGCCAAAAACGCTTTGCAATCTCCGCGGCAGTTTTTAGAGCAAACCACCAAATATATTGATGAAATTGCCGGCAGAGTGTATGAAGATTACGAAAAATCTCTGCGCGCACAAAACGCCGTCGATTTTGATGACCTCATTTTTATTACCCATTCTTTATGGCGCAGAGATATTGAAGCGCGGCTGCGCGCACAAAAAAGATACCGCTATATTCATGTAGATGAATTTCAAGACTGTAATACCGCGCAATATGAGCTGATGCGCCTTTTGGCTGCTCCTCCTCGAAATCTGCCCGAAAATATTGTGTCTCCCTTCCAAGCGCAAAGAAATATCTGCGTTGTCGGCGATGAAGATCAGGGTATCTATTCATGGCGCGGCGCCAGTTCACAAAATATTATATCTTTTGAGCAGGATTTTCCGGACAGAACTGAAATTATGCTGATGAAAAATTATCGCTCATCCGGTATCATTCTAGACGCCGCCGCGAATGTTGTGCAGGAAAACCGCAATCGCAAGCCCAAAAAGCTGATACCAACCCTCGACAGAGGCGCGCCGATTGTTGTAAAAGAAGTATTTAACGAAGAGCATGAAGGCAGATATATTGCCGAAACTGTTCAGAAACTAACGCAAATCGAGAATCTGAAACTGGCAGATTTTGCCGTGATGTATCGCACCAACGCGCAGTCGCGCGCCATTGAAGATCAATTTATGGCGCTGGGCGTTCCCTATAAAATTATCGGCTCACGAAAATTTTATGAACGCAAGGAAATACGCGACATTATCGCCTATTTGCGGCTGTTGGAAAATCCCAATGATTTAATGAGCTTCCGGCGCATTATTAATGTTCCGGCCCGAAAAATTGGTCCGGTTACACTTCAAGAAATTGTACGCTGGGCGCAAAGCCAGCAGTTTACGTTGCCCGAAGCTTGCGAGCGGATTCAGGAAAATACGCAATTAGGCAACGCCGCTAAAGGAGCGGTTTTATCGTTTGGCAATATCATCAAACAGCTGAAAGAGATAGCGCAAAAATTGCCTGTTGCGCAGCTCATCGATGAGTTGCTGGTTCGCACCGGCTATATAACGGAAATACGCGATGGATCGGATGAAGGCGAAGAACGTTATTTAAATATTTTAGAATTGCAGAATGTCGCTAAAACCTACGCGGAAAATCCATACAGCGAGCTGGAAGGACTGGCGGCGTTTTTGGAGACCGTGGCGCTGGTTGGCGGCGCGGATATATCCCAAAACAGCTCGGATAATCCAACAATGGCTGAAGAACAGCGCGACGCGGTTACGCTTATTACGTTGCACGCCGCTAAAGGGTTGGAGTTTCCCATTGTTTTTATTGCAGGGATGGAAGAAAATGTTCTGCCGCACCAACGCTCCTTGGAAGACAGAGAACAATTAGAAGAAGAGCGAAGATTGGCGTATGTCGGCATTACCCGCGCAATGAAACGGCTGTTTTTGCTGCACGCATTCCGAAGATCTTTTTATGGCGGCAACTCAATGATTATGGAACAGTCGCGGTTTATCAAGGATATTCCGGCAAACTTGCTGGAAACCCAAGCATATGAAAGAACACCTTACAATGGATCTTCTCGCGCCGGCTCGGGGGCAGAGTCTTATTCAGGAAAAGCAGCCGGTAAACCATCCCCGGAAACCCATCTCGCGGATGAAGATATGGCAAAAGAGCAGCGCCGCGCGGTTTCCATCGGCAAAGGCTCGCGTGTGCGGCACAAGGTGTACGGTAAAGGCATAGTGCTGGATATATCACACACCAGCCAATCTACAATGGTAGAGGTTCTTTTTGAACGGGAAAATATCGGCCGGCGCGTGCTCGATATGGAATTTGCCAAACTGGAAAGTTTAGATTAATTAAAGAATGTGAAGTTTCCTTTAAAAAATATCTATTTTTTTAAAAACTGGCAAAATGTGAAAAAGATAACTTGTAAGTGTTTCACCTAAATGAGTACAATACGAATATGAGCAGTTTA
>JAKAOI010000331.1 GCA_021812265.1 Chloroflexota bacterium
TCAAGATCCACGAGTTCGTCATCAGCAGAACGAACTAAGATATCGAGAACAGCCAGTTTGTCGTCTTCCCGCTGTTTGTCCAGAAATGGGTTGAGCAGTTCAATCGATTTGAGCGGAGCTTCATTGGCGTCGAGCAGCACTGCGTTGAGAAACGCCAATAAAATATCCGTATTGTGGGCATCACCAAACAGGCGTTTAAAGACAAAATCGTTTTTTGGCGGTAAAAAATCCAAGGAGATCCCTCACAGATCTTTTGTATATAGTATACTGCATGATGGGATATTTTTTCTAGCATACCAGCGGCTTAGCGACTTGCGCAGGATGAAAAAAGATATGGTCTAAACATATCGTATGTTGCCCCGAGCGCTTGCATTTTATATATCAAAAGAGAGATCCACAATGTATTGCAATCCTTATTGTGGGATTGGGATATCTCCAAATTTCTTCTCTTTTGATTATATGCTCACAAATGACGATATATCGCGCCAGTCTGTTTTTGCAATCTGCCGGCAGCTTTGACAGTGGCTCTTATACGTCATACCATGTAGGTAGCGTTGTATGCGGCGCATGCAACCATTCTGGCAGAGTTCTGGCAGCGATTATAACAATTGTTTGAATCAGCCGCGCGGCAGCATAGTTCATTTGTAAATCTGTCCGCTGAACAGCGGTGTTTTCTGCGCATCCTCTGCCTTGTGTTTTGTTTATATAATAAATAGGACTTTCGCTTCAGCAGGAACATCGGGGGATGTACAAGGGCAGTCGCCCCTTGTACGGAATTCTGGGGTGTCCCCAGCCCCCCTTCTGCTTCAAATACGAGAACATATGCTGTTCTTTCAAGCGAAAGTCCTAAATAAAGGAAAATAGATAAAATGGCAGATATACGCGCAGAAGCGCAAAAGCATTTTGAAAAAGGCCGACTGTTTGCGTCTGACGGCAAGTATGATGAAGCGGCTGAACAGTTCGTGCTGGCAGAATCCATGTTCCGGCAAATTCCGGATCCGAAAGAGGCCGGATCTGCGCGCGCAGAATTAGCTGAAACACAGCGGCAAAATGGAGCAATGGAACAAGCTTCTGTTAGCTTTGAACGGGCGATAGAATATTTTCATGAGGCCGGCGCTGCTTTGCAAGAGGCTCAGGCTGCGCTTTCCTTGGGTCACGTATATAGAATCCGCGGGCAAATAACCGGCGCTCAGGAACAGTATGCGCGCACGGTGGAGATGTTTCTGAAACTTGATAATACGCGCGGCGCCGCAGCCGCATATACGGCTATAGGGCACATTGAACGGCTGCAAGGGCATTTAGACGCTGCGTTGGACGCATACACCAATGGCGTTGCCGCCGCCGTCGCCGCCCAAATAGATGGGTTGCGCGCCGACGCCTTGCGCGGCTTGGGTGAAACTCTAAAATTGAAGGGCGATTCGGATCGCGCCGCAGTTGCGCTGGAAGAAGTGTTGGGCATTTATAAAGAAAATTATGACGGCTTTGGTGTGGCTGACGCAAGTATATCACTGGGGAAAATTCAGTTGGACCGCGGGGAGTATGAAACAGCGCAGAATTTGTTTTCTGACGCTTTGCGGAAGGCGCGCGCGCTGGAATATGAGCTTGCCGAAGCTGACGCTATTGTAGGGTTGGGAAAAACTGCGCTGGCCCAAAATGATCTTCCTCAAGCGCATGCGTTGCTGCGCCGGGGACTGGAAGCTTTTGGCGAAGAAAAAAACGGCTTAGGGCAGGGTGAGGCAAACGCCGCGATGGGAGAGCTGTATTTGCAGCGATCTGAATTACTGCAGGCGGTTACTGTTTTAGAGCGCGCGCAACGAGCGTACAAAACGATAAAAGACAGCTCGGGCTATGCCGATGTAACATTGCAGTTGGCGGAAACCCAGTTATTTCGCTCCTTTATTCGTAAAGCAGAGGAATTATTTACTGAATCGGCAAAGCATGCGCAAGAGATGAATCGGCCGCATATGGCGGCGCGCGCTCAGTTGGGTATAGCGGAAATTCAGCGTATTCGCGGACATAACGCCGAAGCAAAAACAGCTTTTTCCGAGGCAAAAAATATGTTTCAGCGTGTGGGTGATTTTGCCGGGCAAGGAAAAGCTTTGGTTGGGTTAGCGCGGTTGGCGCTGAACGCGGCGCAATTTGTCGAAGCGCGCGCCTTGCTGGATGACGCGCAGGGCAGGCTGGAAATTGGAAAATATCGCCAGGCGCCGGCGGAGTTAGCGTTGCTGCGCGGTGAAATTGCCGTAAGTATGGGGCAGCGATCTGTGGCGCAGCAGCAATATAGCGCCGCAGAAGCGTTCAGCCGAGAACATGCGCTGCTATTTTTACAGGCGGAAGCGTTGCGGCGAATTGGTGAACTGGCGCTGCTGAATGGGGAAAATTCTACTGCGGTAAACGCTTTCTATCAATCCTCGGAAATAAGCAAGTCCAGCGAAAATCGCGCCGGTGAATATATGGCTGACGCTTTGCGCGGCAAAGCGCTGATAGCGCGTGAATTGTGGCAGGAAGGCGTTTCGGCGATTGAAGAAACATACCAAAATCTGCGTAGATATGAGCTGCGCTGGTTTCTTTGTGAGGCCTATATTGCCGCCGGTATTGGCAACAGAGGCAGACAGGAACGCAGTTTAGCGGAACAATCGTATATCGAAGCCAGTGAATTAGCCGCAGAATTGGATGCGCCGCTGCTTCGTTTGCAGTGCTATACCGGTTTGGCGCAATTGAAGCTGGACGCTTTTGAATATACCGCCGCCGCAGAACGCTTTTCGCAAGCGTTAGCGATTTTTACTTCGGTAATTTCTGGCGTAGAGCATGAAACCGAACGCGCCGCGTTTACTGCTGAATATACTTCACTATTTGCCGAGGCGTTGTTTGCCGCAGTTATGGCGGAGCAGGAAGCGCAAATAAAGGAAATATCGGGCTTGTTTTTGCAATACGCCGACAGCGGCGCAAAAACTTCTTTGCAATCGTTGCTGGAGCAACTTGAAGATTCGGTAACTGCTATGGAAAAAGCCAGCGATGAGCAGGAGGAGAAAAGCCGCTTGAAGCTGAACGCCAAAAAACTTGGCGCGCTGCGAAAACAAGTTCGCAAGTGAAATATCAGCGCGAACGCAAAACATACAGCAAGAGGCGCAGGGGGCAGCATGCCCCCGCTTCTTTTTAAAGTTCAGGTCTATATGTAAGGCTGGCTTATCAAGAATGCACGTAATCCCCCTAGATGCAGCTAGGGGGATATAAGTGCTGTTGCTCATCAGAGCAACCAAATTTTCTCTCATACTCGAAATTCTGTTCAGATAGTGATAGAAGTACATTAAGGAGAGATGTATGCTTAAAACGTTCAAATATCGGATCTATCCGAAGAAACAGCAAGCGAGAATATTGAGTCAGCAGATAGATGAATGCCGCTGGCTGTACAATCACTTGCTGGCTGAACGGCGCGATGCTTGGAAGGAACGGCAAGAACGTCTCTCCTATTATGATCAGACCACTGAGATTCCTCCACTCAAGGAA
>JAKAOI010000332.1 GCA_021812265.1 Chloroflexota bacterium
CATATCCGTTAATGCGTTCTTGTGGGAAAGCCAGTCCCAACAAGTCGGCAATGGCGCGATAATCGTACTTTGCGTCGTGTTCAACAATATATCTTGGGTTGATATCGCCAATCGTGCGATTTACAATTTCCTGCCGCATAATTTTTGGGGATATTTTTTGCTTTTCGCACTCCGCTTCAATTTCTTGAGTCATTTTTGCGATAGAGCGAATCGGAGAAGCCGCAGATGAAACATGTTGCGCATAGCGAGAGGCAAATTCATGCCGTAATTGGATAACTGCGCTTCGAGAATCGGAACCCTTAGCGGTTCTGGTTTTTTCAGCAATTTCCTGAGTTGTCAAAATTACACCTCTTTATTTAAGACTACGTTGTCCTACGATCATAGGATACCACTCACTTGAATGTCTTGCAATAAGCGGCGGCTTTTGTGAGCATTGTGAGGAGTATAATTATGGTATGATATATCAGAACATATATACAATTATCGGCAGGATTATTATCATGACACAGAATAGCGACATCTCCGCGCAATCACCCGCCGCCGAAAGCGCTGCAAAACGAGTATCTGAGCTGCGAGAACGTATTCGCCGCGCAAATAATGAATACTATAACCAAGATAACCCAACCCTTACCGACGCTGAATATGACACATACTTCCACGAACTGCAAATGTTGGAGGAACAATTTCCCGAATTGCAGTCTTCTGATTCACCTACTCAGCGTGTTGGCGCCGAAACTGCCCCCGAAACAAAAACATGGCGGCATCCGCGCCCTATGCTTAGCCTTGCCAATGCGCGCAGCGCAGATGAATTGCGGGCATGGCTGAAGCGCGCCGCCGCGATTCTTCCGCAGGCGCATTTTCAGTTTGTTTGTGAGTTAAAAATAGATGGTTTGGCGATGGCTTTAACCTATAAGCGCGGAAACTTGACTATAGCCGCTACCCGCGGTGATGGCGCTGTTGGCGAGGATGTAACCGCTAACGCGCTTGCCACACACGATGTTGTAAGAACTTTGCAGGGAGCAGCGCCTGATGTTGTTGAAATTCGCGGTGAAATTTACATGCCCATTTCGGGCTTTGAACAATTAAATAACACCATTGCCGCGCAAACCGCCGAGAAACAAAATGACTCCGGCGCGCAAACCGCGCTGCGGCTGTTTGCTAATCCGCGCAACGCCGCTGCCGGCTCTTTGCGGCAGAAAGATCCCGAAATGACCCGCAGCCGCAATTTGCATTTCTTTGCTTACCAAATCGGCTATATCGAAGGCGGCGCGCTGCCATCCACCCATGCGGAAGCGCTGCAGGCGCTGCGAAACTGGGGTTGCATTGTAAACCCCAATATTGTAATAACGGATAATTTTGAAGATGTTATTGCGTTTTGCGAGCAATGGATACAGCGCCGCTTTGAATTAGATTATGAAATCGATGGCTGTGTTATTAAAATAAACGATATTGCCCAACAGGAAGAATTGGGCGTTGTCGCTCGAGATCCCCGCTGGGCGATTGCGTTTAAATTTCCCCCCATCCAGGCAGCGGCAAAATTGTTGGATATTATTATCAGTGTTGGCCGAACTGGTTCTTTAAATCCCCAAGCGGTTTTAGAGCCGGTTGTCATCGGCGGTGTAACCATAAAACGCGCGTCGCTCTATAACGCCGAAGATATTATCCGTAAAGATCTCCGGCCCGGCGATACCGTGCTGATACAGCGCGCCGGCGACGTCATTCCGCAGATTATAAAACCGATTCTTGAAAAACGTCCACTAAAACCGGATGGCTCCCCATTGGCTGAACCTTTTGCTATGCCGGAATTTTGTCCTTCATGTGGCGCAAAAACCGTAAAAGATCCGGATGAAGCGGTAACATATTGCGCAAATACATCGCTGCAATGCCCGGCGCAACGGCTGGAATTGCTGCGATACTTTGTCAGCAAAGACGCAATGGATATTGACGGTATCGGTGATGAAGCTTGCGCGGCGCTGCTGGAAAATGGGCTGGTTTCCACTCCCAGTGATTTATATGCGTTAACGGCCGAAAATCTCGCGGCGCTGCCGGGATTTAAGGAAAAGAAAATACAAAATGCGCTGAAAAGCATAGAAAAAAGTAAGGAACGCCCTTTTGCCAAATCGTTACTTGCGTTAGGAATTCGCCATGTGGGGGCTAAAGCGGCGGAGTTGCTGGCCGGCGCTTTTGGCTCTATAGACGCGCTGCTGGCGGCCAGCTCCGAAGAAATCAGCGCAATTCCGGGTATTGGCCCTGTTATTGGGGCCAGTGTTTGTAATTGGTTTACAGATCCCATACAACGCGATAGTATTGAAAAATTGCGCGCTGCCGGTGTTACACTACAAACGCAGCAAGAAGACGCGCCAACTGGGCCACTGAGCGGGCAAACATTTTTACTGACAGGAAAACTAACACATTGCACTCGTTCGCAAGCGGAAAACGCCATACGCAAGCTAGGTGGCTCGATTGCTGCCAGCGTAAACAAACAACTGCATCACGTAATTGTTGGAGCTGAGGCAGGCTCAAAACTAGAGAAAGCGCAGAAAGCTAAAATACCTACACACGATGAAACATGGCTGATGGAGCTTTTAATCCAAAATGGTATAGATATTGCCGCAATGTAGCGCGAAACTGTAGCGAAACGATGCGACGCCGGATTTTTGCGCAATATAGCGGCGTCGCACATGTGAACAGGGGCTGATGTTAATTTTGCACATCTTTCATGCGCGCATAGGTAAACATTCCCACTAAAAAAATTGCGGCATAAACGGTAATAATAATGCCATCAGTCAGCGCCGAAGGCGCCGATAATGTAAAGCCATTGACAGTAAGCGGCGTTACGGTTTGTCCGTTTTGCGTAAATATTTGAGATCCTAAATTAGTGATTGCGCTGCCAAGAAAGGCATTTGTTATTTTATTGACCGTTTCATAGAATTGCAGAGAATAAGCTGCGCTCAAAACCATTGCCATAAACTTAAGAATTCCTTCAACGGGAAACCACAACAAAGCAAACGCGAAGCCAAATGTCAATGATCTGCCAAGTGTGGTAAGCGCTGCCGCCATGAAACCTGTTACGATAACGCTTACTAGGGTAACAAGACCGTATAGGATAATTTCCTGTGAGATGTTTGATGGCATTCTATTCAGTAAATCCAGATTATTAGAAACACTGAGCGCTGAAAATAGAAAAGCAGCCGTTACAATATATTGAGCAATAAGAACGAAAAATGCGTAGAGCAGCGCCGCTGTATATTTTGCGGCCAGCACTCGCATACGGCCGGCTCCTCTGGCAAGAATAACTCTAATCACACCATTCTGATAATCCTGTCCGATTGCCATAACCGTAAGGAATATCATCATAATACCGCTCCAACTCATATTTGTTTGCAGCACTTGCATCCAGAGTGTATTCATTAAAAATAAATTCGACTGGGCGTCTGAAGATTTATTTATAGATAATATACTGGTAAATATCACGGTTGTTTACATTATATTTA
>JAKAOI010000333.1 GCA_021812265.1 Chloroflexota bacterium
TCAACCGCTTCGTATAGAGGCATGGGCTTGGCGCAATTCATTTCCAAACCACAAAAACGGCGCCGCCTGCCACTACATAAACACTGCCCAACAGCAGAACGGCGCCGGCTTTTTCTGTCAATAACGGCAATTATTTGCCCAGCAGTTTATTGACCGCATTCACAAATGGAGTGGGATCTTCCAAACGCTCCCCTAAACTAAGCATGCACTGCCCATACAGCATCTCAGCCCATGGCTGCAATTCTGTGTCATCGGCAATATGAAGCATATTTTGAATCACCGCATGTGCTGCGTTAATCTCTAATATAGGTTTCATAGACGGTAACGCCTGCCCAGCAGATTTCAACAGCCGCTGCAAACTGGGATCTAAATCTTCCTCACTTTGAATAAGGCATGCAGGTGAGTCAGTAAGGCGAGATGAAACTTTTACATCTTTTATTCTGCCGTCCAGCAATGTTTTTAAGCGTGTTTCCAACTGCCGAAGCGCATTTTCATCCGTTTGCGCATCCTCGGTATCAGTGGCCTCGGTGATTCCCTGAATATGAGAAAGATCGATCTCGCCACGGGTAACAGATTGAAACTCTTTGCCGTCAAAGGTTCGCATTTCAACAGGAATAAAATGATCTACCGGATCGCTGAGCAGCAGTGTTTCTATGCCCTTCTTGCGAAAAATCTCTAAATGAGGGCTGCGTTTTGCCGCTTGATAGGTTTCCGCAGTGATATAATAAATTTTATCTTGGCCCTCTTTCATCCGCGAAATATAGTCTGCCAGCGACACTGTCTGCTCTTCAGAAGCGCTTTCAGTGGTAGCAAACCGCGCCAATTTAGCAATTGTTTCGCGATTAGCGCGATCTTCCAACATACCTTCTTTTAGCGCCCGGCCAAACTCTTTCCAAAAAGTTTGATATTTCACGGAATCTTTTTCCGCTAAATCTTGTAATGCGCCCAAAACACGTTTTACCGCGTTATTTTTAATAATTTCAATAACTTTATTTTGCTGTAAAATTTCGCGAGATACATTTAACGGCAAATCATTGGAATCGATAACACCTCGCACAAACCGCAGATATCGTGGCATCAAATGTTCGGCGTCATCCATAATAAATACGCGCTTCACATACAGTTTAATGCCTGAACGTCGGTCGGCGCTCCATAAATCAAACGGGGCAGCGGAAGGAATATAGAGCAGCAACGTATACTCATATGCGCCTTCCAATTTAATGTGCAGGTACAGCAAAGGATCATTTGAATCATAGGTCATATGCTTATAAAATTCAAAATAATCTGCTTCCTGTAAATCATTGCGCGAACGTGTCCAAAGCGCCGCCGCTTGGTTAACCTGCTCTTCGGCTGGCGTATCGCCTTCGCCGCCTTCTTGTTTCATAAAAACCGGCACATTAATATGGTCGGAATATTTGCGAATAATATCTCTTAAAGAATAGCCATTGAGCAAATCGGCGTCATCTTGACGAATATGTAAAATAACGGTTGTTCCGCGCTCAGCGCGCTCCTCGTGTTCGATGGTATATGTGCCTTCTCCGGCAGATTCCCAGCGCACACCTTCTTCCGGCGCAAGCCCGGCGCGGCGCGTAAGCAGCACAACCTTATCTGCCACCACAAAAGAGGAATAGAAGCCGACACCAAATTGACCGATTATATTTGCGCTGTTCCTTTTTTCGTCCGACAAAGCTTGCAAAAACTCGCGTGTGCCGGATTTGGCAATAGAGCCAATATTTACAATAACTTCGTCATACGACATACCTATGCCGTTATCGTGGATAGAAATTGTTCCGGCGTCTTTGTCATAGTCCACATGGATTGCGTAATTGCTGTCGTTTTCCAGTAAATCGGGGTCAGAAAGCGCCGAAAAACGCAGCCGATCGATTGCGTCTGACGCATTAGAGATCAGTTCCCGAAGAAATATTTCCCGGTTGCTGTATAACGAATGGATCATAAGTCGCAGAAGTTGTTGTACTTCTGCCTGAAAATCTCTTGTTTCGGTAGCCATATATGCTGGATACTTTTCCTTTCCGGAATATTTATTTTTGAGGCGCTTGCGGCTGCGAAAGCCCGGCGCCGGTGTAAGCAATGAATTGGGCAGATATAAAACTTCTGCCGTTACTGCGCCAAATTCAGCGCAGTTTGCAGCGCCGCGCGCATTACTTCAATCGGAGCGCTGCAGCGGGTCCACATGGTCCACGCCAACGCGCCTTGATACAGCAGCATCGACGCGCCGTTTGCCGCTGCTACATTGCGGCGGCGCGCAGCCTGAACCAGCGCAGTTTCGTATAAAATAACATCATAAACCAACGCGGAGGCGGGCAGCGTCGCAATCTCTGCCACGGTAAGCGGACAGCCGGGGTTATAAGCAGATCCAAATGATGACGCTTGGATCACACAATCTGCTTGAGCCAACTGCGCCATAGCTTCGGCCGATCCCGGCAATACGCGCGTTATCTTATCGGAATTCCAAAATCCCGGCTGCGCGGCAAAAAAGTGCCGCATCATAGTATCTGCCGCCGGCGCATTTCTCGCCAAAATCGTAATGTGGTCAGCGTTCATTTCTGCTAATGCGGCGCAGGCAGCGTATGCGGCGCCACCGGACCCAATAACCACAGCGCGGCTGATTTGCTGGCGTATCTCCTGCAAGGCTTGTAACAACCCGGATACATCAGTATTCTCGCCAACAAGCAAACCATTTCTTTTTATAATAGTATTGACTGCGCCGGCTTGCTGAGCGGATGGCGCGAGAACATCCAGCAGCGGCAAAACAGTTTGTTTATATGGAACGGTAACATTTGCGCCGAGAAATTCAGGATTTTTCAGCGTAGCAACACGTTGCGGAACATCAGATTGTACAGTGTTCCACAAATGATATTCCATATGCAGATCAAGGCTTTGGAAAGCGGCGTTGTGCATAGACGGTGAAAGCGAGTTAGCAATTGGATAACCAATCAGGCCGACATGAAAATCCATTTATAAACCTCACTGCAACTATTCTGAGTATATACACGCAAACATACAAGCGGCCGGCGTAATCTAAAGTTCCATCATTGACGGCGCTAGTTTTCCTGTGATGTATCCACACCATAATCATCCGGTCCGGGTATCACATCCATCGGGGGAACCTCCGGCGCTCGGTGTTCGCGCAAATAGTGAATGCACTGCTCATATGTCTCTGATTTGATCATGCTGTGTGTATGGTAATAGTTCAACATAACATCCAATTTCAAAATACTCATCAAATTATACCCATGCTGCCGTAAATAATCTGCGGCGCCTTGGTCTCTATCAATAAGCACAACTGCGTCTTTTACAATGATGTCATTATCGGCCAGAAAGCGTGCGGTTTCAATAATACTGCCGCCGGTGGTAATCAGGTCATCTATAATCAGCGCGCGGGCGCCGGGCTGAAATTTACCTTCAATACCGCGTTGTCCGGATCCTTGCTGCTGCATACGCGGATAAATAGTTGGAGTGGAGATCGGA
>JAKAOI010000334.1:0-1332 GCA_021812265.1 Chloroflexota bacterium
GCGCTTGCGCTAATGCGGCGCTGACAGCTTTTTTACCGTTTTCACTCATTTTATCAAACTCAAACGCGCTGGTTCCGTCCGGAGCAAAAGAAGGATCTGACTGCAGCGCAGCCGCTGCCGCTTCCATCAACCCAGCCGTTGCTTTGGGAGAACGTTCAATTACATATCCCAATTCTCGCAGATGTTCATCTAAAAGAATAAAAACCGGAATAGAGCGATATTTTCCCTCTTTTAAATACTCATCGATGATATCAGTGTTCTGGTCGCGCAAAAATACTTTTATTTCCGGCGCGCCGGCGCGCTGCGCTAATTGCTGCACAACCGGCAGCCCTGCCACAACATCACCGCACCAATCTTCCGCAATGGTAACCAATGTTATTTTATGCGGAAGCTGCGTAAAGAAAAGCACGTCTTCTTCGCGTATAGCTGCAGTTTCACTATTTTTTCGGAATAATTCCTGATTTTTCGTCATCGATTGCTCAAATTGCTGAACCGACATCCCTTGAGCTAGCCGTTCAGGTGTAAATTGATATCCCATTCGGGTACATCCTCTGTTAACATGTATTTTGCGGAGCAGTGCGCCACATTAAAAAAATACCATAATTCTATCTGAATATTCCAAAGACTTCAATTTATATAGCATGGCGTGTTGCGTTGTGTCGCGGAACATGCTACACTCGAAAGTGAGCTATCAATGAAATGGAAAGGATCTCTGCAAATCGTGTGGAGTGTTTGGCTAGATTATTCAGGTCTTCGGCAATTTTTTCCTTCTATTATCCGTCCTAAATTGCGATATGGGCGTCCTTTTAAACAAATTATTCCTTTGCCGGGCAGCCGATGGGTTCGGGTTGAAAATCAGCAGGCTGGGATAAGCGATGAAGATGTTACTGCCGCAGTAACAGGCAGTTTCGGCGTATTTGATGACGCTTTGCCGCATGCGTCTAAACTGTTCTTAGGAAAACAATCTGTTGGTATTGTTACCGAAATTGGTTCCGATGTCACGATGTTTCATATTGGTGACAGAGTTGCTCTGCAATCTGAAGCGCGTTCGTCCTGCGCATCACTGGGGCTTTCGCCGGCCTGCCCTGCGTGCGCTTCCGGCAACACTGCGCTGTGCGATCACCGCGCTTTACCATGGAGCGGCGCCGGAGCTGGGTGGTCGGATTCTATGATTATGCATGAATCGCAATTATTTCCTGTGCCCGATCCATTGACAAATGATCAGGCGCTATTGTTAGAGCCTGCCGCGCGGGCTGTACGCGCAGTTTTATTAAGCGGGTTGGAGCCTGGATCTCGTGCGTTGGTTATTGGCGGCGGTTTAATTGGCCAATT
>JAKAOI010000334.1:1342-3487 GCA_021812265.1 Chloroflexota bacterium
TTATGGCAAGCATACGCGCTATGATTCCGGGAGTGGATATTACACTGGCCAGTAATTATCTCCATGAAAAAAACACCGCCGCGATATATGGGGTGCAGCAATTTATTCCTGAAACGCCACATGAAATGTTGGCGCAAGGCATAGAGCTGACAAATGCGCAAGTTTGGAAACGTCCCGGCAAACAGATATTTTTAGGCGGATTTGATCGCGTATTTATTTGCCGCAACACAAAAATGACATTTGAAACCGGCTGCCGGCTGGTTCATAGCGGTGGAACACTGGCGCAGATTGCGCGGCCGCTGAAACATCAGCAGATGGTTGACGCTTCTCTATGGCGTAATGAAGCGCAGATACTTCACATTTATGGGCCGGGCAGCGAAACTTTGCCGGAAGATATATCAGAAAGCATTGGGTCTCGTTCTTCTACCCTTGCATTGGCGGCGCGACATATGATGAAAAATCGTTTGGTGACCGAAGGACTGATTTCTCACAAAATTGCGCATACACAGTTTGATCAAGCGCTGCGCATATCGGGAAATATTAGCAAATTTCAAACAATTCATACTGCGCTGATATTTCAAAATCCTGATTCTGCGCCAACACAATCTTAAATAGTTTTTATCGGCGCTGATTTTCATTTTATTTGCAGAAAGATACATCGTATGAGTAAAACAGAACTGAAAGATAAACATATTGCTATTATCGGTTTAGGAATTGAAGGAGTCGCCATAGCGCAATTTGCCGCCGAGCAAGGCGCAGCTTCTATTGCTATTACTGATATGGCGTCAGCAGAAAAACTGAAAAAATATACCGATACGCTGGATCACCTTTCGGCGCCGATTCAGTATTATTTTGGAGGGAACCATAGTGAGGTTTGGCTGAATAAGGATATTCTTTTTGTCAGCCCCGGAATTACTCCGGGATTTGCTATTACACTGCCGGGTATCAGCGAGGCCGAGCAGCAAGGCGCAAAAATATCTAACCACACACAGCTTTTTCTTGAATGGTGTCCGGCGCAGGTAATAGGCGTAACCGGCAGCTCCGGGAAAACAACAACCACTACGTTGCTTGGCGCTATGCTGCAGCGCGGATTACATTGCAATGTGTATGTTGGAGGGAACCTTGGATCGTCACTCCTCAACCAAGTTACCGGTATGACCGAAGAGGACGTGGTTGTGCTTGAATTAAGCGAAGTGCAGTTAGCGCGACTGACGGTAAGCCCGCACATTGGTATTATCACTAACATTACTCCGGATCATTTAGATAGATATGGCTCTTTTGAGCGCTATATTGAGGCTAAAAGGCAGTTGGTACGGTTTATGGGCAACAATGACTATGCAATTTTTAACGCAGGAAATATCCCCAGTCAGGAATCTGCAGCATATACTGCCGCAAAGCCGCTGTATTTCAGCGCCGCATACAGTGATACCGCGCAGGCGTATGCGCACAATAACGCATTATGGATTCACTTAGAGCATGAGGAGCCACAGCGCTTCTGTGATTTTGAAGAAATTACTCTACCCGGCGCGCATAACAGAGAAAATATTCTTGCCGCGGCATTGGCGGCGTATTTGGTGGGAGCCGATATCCATACATTACGAGAAACAATTCGGGCATTTGGCGGTGTGCGGCACAGATTGGAGTTTGTAAAAGAGTGGCGCGGCGTAAAATTTTATGACGACAGTATTGCCACATCGCCACAAAGAGCGCTGGCCGCAGTGCGCGCTTTTTCACAGCCTAAATTGATGATTCTTGGCGGCAAAAATAAAGATCTGCCATGGGAAGACTTTGCCGAAATAATTGTTCGCAATGTCCGCGCAGTGGCGCTTCTCGGGGCCTCTCAGCCATATATTGATATGTGTATTCGCGCGGCGCAAAACCGTACAGCCAAAGATGAACAAGTGTTAGAAACAATAATATATGTCGATTCAATCGAATCAGCGGTTAGTGAACTGGCGGCTATAGCGCGTCCCGGCGATGTAGCGCTGCTTTCTCCCGGCTGCGCCAGCCACGATATGTTTCACGATTACGCCGAAAGGGCGCAGCATTTTATTGATGCGGTACAGAAATTGGCGTAATGGATATAACGAAACAGTAGAAAAAAAACCAATAAATATTCTATTATGTTAATAGAAGTCTAGATCG
>JAKAOI010000335.1 GCA_021812265.1 Chloroflexota bacterium
TTGTGTAGCGGTAAATAAGAATACTCCAATTATAAGGGGTATTCTTATAGCCTGCAACAGCGCGCTACCAATCAATATCTAGGAAAATTCCGCCTTGTTCAATTGATTGATGCGCTGTTTCAATGATTTTAACTACATTATAACCTACTAAACCACCGCTTCGGGGTTCGGAATGCGATCGGATACTTTCTGCAAAATGCCGGCATTCCACTCCTAACGGTTCAGCGCCTTGCACATAAGGAATAACAATATCTCCATAGCGGTAGGAATAGGTAAATTCGCCGAAGGAGCTGGAGTATTCCGGTTTATCTACACCGCGGTTATATAGTTTGATTTTTTCATTTCCTGCTGTGTCATCATAACAGACCATTTTTTTATCGCCCACAATGGTAAAATTCCGTTCTTTGTTAGGATTCAGCCAGCTTACATGGATATTGGCGCTGATATTTTCGGGATATTTTAAATTCATATATGCTACATCTATATGACCAGGATTCATATGAGAATATCCTTGCGCGCTGACGGAAACAGGGAGTTTCTGCAAGATAAAATTGGTCATTGAAATATCATGCGGGGCAAGGTCCCAAATAACATCAGCGTCTTTACGGAATATACCTAAGTTTAATCTGCTGGAGTTGATATAAAACAGTTTGCCTAATTCTCCGGATGAGACAAACTTTTGCAGTTTTTCTACTTCGGGACTATATTCATAGGTGTGGCCAGTCATTAAAAACTTATTGTGTTCTTTAGCTGTTTGCGCTAATTTCAATGCTTCTGCCGCTGTTCCTGTCAATGGTTTTTCTACCATCACATGTTTGCCGCGGCGCAAAGCTTCATCTGCCAGTTTATAATGTGTTTGCAGCGGGGTTGCAATACACACGGCGTCTACATTGCTGGCGAATACATCTTCAACCGATTGTGTGCACTGCACATGCGGATAGTTTTTTGCTACCTCTGTTAGTCTGTTGGTGTCGAGGTCAGCGACGATACTTACTTCGGCGTTTTCCAAACGAGTTAGGTTCCTTAACAGTAAAGGTCCCCAATATCCGTAGCCGATAAGCGCAAAGCGAAGATAACTTGGTTTGCTTTCGGATTGAGATCCGGAAGCTTGAGGCGAATCTGCCATAGTTATGTGCTCCCTTAGATAAAAATGTAAAAGACATTGTTAAAACCATATTTAGAGTATAGTTTTTAGCAATATCTTTAATAAATAAAAGAAAGGGCATAAATATATGCCCTATTAGGAAAA
This sequence comes from Chloroflexota bacterium, assembly GCA_021812265.1. GTDB lineage: Bacteria > Chloroflexota > Ktedonobacteria > Ktedonobacterales > JACDGC01 > JAJYBV01. The sequence continues at coordinate 1,250 of JAKAOI010000335.1, forward strand.
TATATAGATATAATTCTGATTAATTTCCGGCTTTTTTGAAAAAAACAAAAAAAGTTAAAAAAATCAACTTTAAATCCAGCCAGAAAGTGCCGTCAGTTACATACTGAAGATCCATCGATACTAATGTTTCAAAATCAACTTTACTTCGGCCATATACCTGCCATATACCGGTTATTCCCGGTTTTACCAGCAATCTGTAGCTATGGCGATAATGATATTGTTCTACTTCGTAAGGCAACGGCGGCCGGGGGCCGACAATGCTTAAATCGCCTTTTAGCACATTAAAGAAATTTGGCAGTTCATCTATGCTGGTAGCGCGGATAAATGCGCCAATTGCAGTGATTCGCGGATCGCGAGTGAGTTTATATGCGTTTTCCCCTTCTGAACCGATTTGCTGCCCTTGCATAAATTTTTGCACGGCGTCACGATGCACTTTATCATCGTTATTTACCCGCATAGAGCGAAATTTATAAAATGTAAAATGCCGGCCGCCTTCACCTATTCGGGTCTGCTTAAAAATTGCCGGTCCCGGAGATGAAAGCCGCACTAATATTGCAACGGTTATAAAAATAGGAGAAAGGATGAGAATAGCAATGCATGCAATAATAAAGTCGAATACACGCTTTATGGCATAGTTTCTCCTGGAACGGGGAACAATAGCCGGAGGTAAAATAAACACACCGCTTTTACCCAGCGCATCTTGACGATGGTCATCAAGCCATTTTGCGGCTTCATTGATTTGCATCATTTTACTGTTTATATTATTTTGGGCAGAATTGTTTTCAACCATATAATACAATAATCTCCAATTATGCGCCGATTTTTTTAATAGTAAAATATTGCCCGCTGCTCCAGTTTGATTTAAAAAACACGGTACCATCAGCATAGCATATTTGTGAAGAACATACAACTTTATTGTATTCAGAACCATATGACTTTTTTCTTACCGCTTTTTTGCGGCATATGCGCGTTTTGTCTTGTGAAAATAATCTCAAAAAAACCGCGCAAAAGATCAAATCTCTTGCGCGGCGGTAATTACGCTTATGTTGCGTTATCTTGGCAAAGTATTTATCCTGAATATTTGCGCTTGACTTATTCGTAACGCAGCACTTCAATTGGCCGCACTCTGCTCGCTTGCCATGCAATTAACGCAGCAATACTCATAGTTACCAGCGTTGTTGCGGCAATAATCAACCCAATAAGCGGCAAAGAAAGCCCCAAATTGGTTTTAAACACGAGTGTACTCAGCAGCGAAATAGCGCCGCCTACCAATGTCATAGCTACCAAAGATCCCAATAGACCAATCAGCCCGTTTTCAACCAGCACTGTTGCAAGAATAGATCCGCTGGTGTGCCCAACCGATTTTAAAATGCCGATTTCTCTGCGGCGTTCCAGCATTGCCAGCGCAACCGCATTGGCAATAATAATAAGGCCAGCTATCATGGCTAGGGATGCAATGGCGGTAAGCATAACAATAACATCATTTAATACTTGAGAAATAAGCGATGTTACATCAGCAATACTGAAAAGCTGCGCCGTGGGAACTGATTTATTGAGTTGCGCGCGCAATGCGTTTACCTGATCCGGATTGACGGAAAGCGCAAAAATCTGCATGGTCGTGAATGTGCCCAGCTTTTGTGTCAGCGCTTGATCGGCCCATAGCTCACCGAATGAAGTTGCTGCAGCAGTTGAATTGCTGTTCCAAAACCCGACAATAGTCAGTGTTTGGGTAACAGTATTGTCACGAGATTCCACTACAATTGTAGAACCCACTTTTAGACTGAGCGGCGGCAACTGTAAAACACTGGGCGCTACCACATTATTGCCGCCTGAATCTGCGGCGGTTAAAGTTCTGCCTGCGGTAATTAAGCCGGCTCCTGTTGGCGGAAGCATGGCTGAATTGGAGCTTGTAAGGTCATAACCTACCATGCTGGATAATGAAATGTATATTCCCTGTTGGCCGATTTCTTTGCCGTTTTCAAAGGTTTTTAGTGGATCTGCAGCTAAAATTTGCTTGAAACTGACGCCGTTTATGGAAATCGGCTGAAGTGTTGGGGCAACAAAGTTGTTGATTGTTTTACTATTGTCTACTCCTTTGGCCGAGCTGACGACTGATTGCGCAGCCGCGGCGTCGGTTGGCGGAACAATAATAAATACATTGCGTGTAAATAGGCTGGAAAGTGAGGAATTAATAGTGTTTTGAATACCGTTACCCAGCACTAAAATTAAGCCGA
>JAKAOI010000336.1 GCA_021812265.1 Chloroflexota bacterium
TATTTGGCGATATCCCCAAACTGCGGGGTTTCTTGCGCAAACGCACAATGCATGTCATGATGAGCATATACGATATTTTTAGGATATATATTGGTTTATGTTTGAAGTTCGGCTCATTGAAGATCCTATTCAGTGGAATGATTTTATTAAAAAGGCTAAATACGGCCATTTATGTCAAACGTTTGAGTGGCCAGATCATGGTGAGATTGTTGCGTTGCGGCAGAAAGCGCTGCGTGTGGGGCTGTTAAAAGATGGCGCGCTTGCCGGCGCTGTGCTGTTATTGGCCAGCCCGGCCGGCGGGCTGCCCGGGCATATTTTTTATGCGCCGCGCGGCCCAGTTGTTGATTCGCTGGAAGGTCCGGAATTGGGTGAATTGATGCGTGGCGCGGCCAAAATAGCGCGTTCGCATGGGGGTATTGCTTTGCGGATAGAGCCGCATATCGCCGAGGATGATCCGCTGTGGCGGGCATATTTTCAGCGGCTGGGGTTTCATGAAATTGATTCAGTAATTTATTTACGCAACACGTGGATATTGGATATTCGTCTGCCAGAAAGTGATTTGTTGGCAGGGATGAAAATGACATGGCGTTATAATGTTCATTTTGCGGCGCGCAAGGGGGTTGTGGTGCGCCAAGGCACAACCGAGGAAGATTTTCAGCGATTTTATGAATTACAAACAGAAACAGCGCGCCGTGAGCATTTTTATCTCTATCCGCCTGCTGTGTTTCGTGAAATGCTGGCGCATTATTCAGCTGAAGCAGCGCGCGATCGGCACACGGCTGAGCTGATTTTGCTTGTGGCGGAATATCAGGGAGAGATTATTGGCGCGACAACTGAAGCGTTTTTTGGCGACTATGCGTTAAGTATGCACACGGGCCTTTCCGATGCGCCGGCGTATCGAAAGTTAAAGCCCAATTATTTAATGCAGTGGGAATGTATACAGCTGGCTAAGCAACGGGGATGTTCTTATTATGATTTTCGTAATATTCCCGAGAAATTAGAGCCTGGCCAGCCGATGTATGGTGTATATGAATTTAAGCGCGGGTTTGGCGGGTTTATGCGGCGGATGGCGGCGACGATGGATTTGCCGCTGAATCCGCTGCTGTATTACCCTTATGTGTGGATGACGAATGCCCGCAACAGTTGGCGAAATCGTCACACGGTTTCAGTTCCGGCTGGCGGCGGCTCGGCTGGCCCCGATTCATCTGCGGCAGAGCCGGTGGCGGCAGATTGATCGGCAAATGCGCGCAGCGCGTCGCGTGTTTTCGTTATAATTTTCAGCAATTCGCCCATACGTTCGGGATTATCGTGTACGCTGTGAAGGGCGCGCCGCATATAAAACATGATTTCTGCGGCGTTTTCTGCTAACGGCTGATATTCCGGAGCCGCATGCCTAAAAAATTTACGGAAGCCTGCACCCGGGCCGTGTCTGCCTTCAAACGCATCATCATGTTCATCATATTCGTGATGACCGTGGTGTTCGTGGCGGTCATGCGGTTCATGATGAAATGCATGTTCACCCCAAGGGCCAAAATCACGCATATCGCTGTGATGTTCTTGCAGCGCTGTTTTGCCTGCCTCGGTTATGGTATAAATTTTTTTCCCGTCAGTCATCGCCGAAACAGCCCAACCGCGGTCTTCCAGCAATTGCAGGGTTGGGTATACAATTCCGGGGCTTGGTGAATAAAATCCATTAAATCGATCTTCTAATGTTTTAATCAATTCATATCCATGTTGCGGGTGATCATTTAATAAATGCAGCAGCAAATATTTTAAGTCACCTCTGCGCATAGTGTGCGGCCCCCGCGGTCCGAATCCGCCAGGCCCCATTGGCCCAAATCTGTGCAAAAAAAATGGGGGAAATTCAAAACTGAAATCCGGGCTATGCCGGTGATGCGGGTGTTCTTCAAACTCGTCATCAGAGTGATTAAATGTAAATCTCATTGTGCTTGTTCCTTGAATGCTCTTTGCAGAGCGTCTTTTTATTTGTGTTGATATATCGAAAAGATATATCTAATTAATAAGATATATCTTTATTGCAAAAATGTCAAGATCTGCGTCTGTCTTATATTTTGTGAGATTATTTGTCTGAAACAATAATTCTGCTGAAACGGCATATTCACGACCATTGGGATTTGGCAGTGTGACGCAGCAATCAACCGGCAGTTTTGCCATAAAAAAGTGGCGCTGCCATATCTTCTCTTTTCTCTTTGGTTGTATTGCTGCAGTTAGAGGAATATTATGCGGGGTTATTTTTGTTTTTTCTGCTTAAAAAGAATTGCGCTTTTTGTTTTCAGCGCAAAAACATCGCTGGCAAGTATTGCTAAAGCAGCGTCACAATATGTCATTGCCTCGTCATATTTATGTAAACGGTATAGCGTATCAGCCATATGATCTAAAACAATGATATTGTGCGGATCTTGTGTCAGCGCTGTATGAAAACAATCTAAAGCGTCGGTTGTTTTTCGTAATTTGCTCAGCGCAATACCTTTTTCAATCCAAGCAAATGTCATTTGTGGGTTTATTGCCAGTGCTTTTTCAAAGCAGTCGATAGATTTTTTTATTTGGCGGCGATGTAGATATATAATACCTTTTGTGCACCACATTTTTTCGTTGTTGGAATCTTTTGCTAATATGCTGTCGCAATATACGATGATGTTGAAGTGTTGCGGCAAATTCGCAAAAAGCCGTCCTTTGTTGAACCATGCGAGAGCATAATGTGGATCGAATTTCATAGCTTTGTCATAGCACGCGATGGAGGCAGAAAATTGCTGCAAATTTGCCAGAGACCACCCTTTGTTGAACCACGCGAAGACATAACGCGGATTGAATTCTAACGCTTTGTCATAACACACGATGGCGTCGGAGTGTTGCTGCAAATTTGCCAGAGCAAGCCCTTTGTTGCTCCATGCGAGGGTATAATGTGGATCGAATTCCAACGCTTTGTCATAACACACGATGGCGTCGGAATGCAGTTGCAAATGTGCTAGAGCAGTCCCTTTGCTAAGCCATGTGAAGGTAGAATTGGGGTCGGTATCTAACGCTTTGTCATAGCACGTGATGGCGTCGGAGAATTGCTGCATATTTGCCAGAGCACGGCCTTTGTTGCACCATGCGTTGGTAAAATTCGGGTTGAGATGTAAGGCGCTCGTGTAGCAAGCGATAGCGTCGGGGTATTGTTGCAAGTTTGCCAGAGCAAGCCCTTTATAATTCCAGCCAGATACATGTTTAGGGTCGAATTCCACGGTTTTGTCAAAGCAGATCAGCGCCTCGGGATATTGCTTGAGAGCATAGAACGTAATGCCTTTGCTGAGCCATGCGTTGGTAAAATTGGGGTCGAGACGTAACGCTTTGTCAAAGCAGATCAGCGCCTCGGGATATTGCTTGAGAGCATAGAACGTAATGCCTTTGCTGTTCCATGCATAGGTAAAATTGGGGTCGAGACGTAAAGCGTTGTCATAACAAGCGATGGCGTC
>JAKAOI010000337.1 GCA_021812265.1 Chloroflexota bacterium
ATCTCGTTTGATTTTACATGCGGCGCGCCTTTCTGCACTTTTAGTAAGCCGCGATAGCTGGATCTGCCATTTCCCTTAGAAATAGACTTGGATACGATGGTAGATGAAGTATGCGGCGCCACATGCACTACTTTACCGCCGGCGTCTTGATGCTGGCCGTTAGATGCGAAAGCGACGGAGAGAATTTCACCGTGCGCGCCAGGCTCCATCAACCAAACAGCGGGGTATTTCATAGTAAGTTTCGAGCCGATGTTGCCGTCTACCCATTCCATTGTTGCGTTGCGGAAGGCTTGCGCGCGTTTTGTCACTAAATTATACACGTTTTTCGACCAATTTTGAATTGTGGTGTAGCGCACACGGGCGCCGGGCCGAACCACAATTTCTACCACTGCGCTGTGCAGCGAATCGGTAGTATATGTTGGGGCAGTGCAGCCTTCTACATAGTGCACATAACTGTTTTCATCGGCAATAATCAATGTGCGTTCAAACTGCCCCATATTTTGCGCGTTGATGCGGAAATATGCCTGAAGAGGAATTTCCACCCGCACATTTTTAGGAATATAGATGAAACTGCCGCCGCTGAACACCGCGCTGTTTAACGCAGAGAACTTGTTGTCATTCGGCGGTATAATTGTTGCAAAATATGGCTTGAAGATGTCTTCGTGTTCGCGAAACGCCGTATCGGGATCGACAAATATAACGCCCTGATCTTCCAAATCTTTGCGAACTTTATGATAAATTACCTCAGATTCATATTGCGCGCCGACGCCGCCTAAATATTTGCGTTCCGCCTCCGGAATACCAAGTTTTTCAAATGTATCCTTAATTTCTTGAGGCACATCATTCCATGTTTCTCCGGCTTTTACCGAAGGCTTTATATAATAATAGATATCTTGAAAATCAATTTCGCTTAAGTCGCCGCCCCAATTCGGCATCGGCCGTTTGAAAAAATAATCCAGTGAACGGTGACGAAAATCAGCCAGCCATTTGGGTTCTTTCTTTAAATCAGAAATCTGCTGCACGATATCGTGGTCTAGCCCCTTACGGGATTTAAATACGTAATTTTCCGGCTGTGAAAATCCATATTTGTATTCATCATCTGTAAGAATAGGATCTGCGCTCATTGTGAAACTCCTCAGCGCTGTGTGACACAAGTGTAATCAGCGCGTTTTAATTCTGAGTAACTCTGTCAGAATTATGCCACGAATTGCCTGCGCAGATCAAGTGTTTCGTCCATTATTCCGTAAATCAATCCGAAATTTCCGTAAAAGGCAAATAGCGCCCGGCAAAACAGAGCCGCAAAAGGAGCGGCTGCCCTTTTGCGGAGTTTGCGGCTGTTCACCCAAAATTGCTTTCGTTTACGCTATCGGCGCGCCGCAGCTTGGGCAGAATTTTGCCGATTGATCTTGAACCAAGTGACCGTTGGCGCAATGTTTGCCTGTGTCAGTTGGAGCATTATCGGAATCGTTTGGCGCTGCGACCGAACTGTCTGCAAGTATTTGCGGGCTGTTTGGGGCCGAATTGACTATTTGCTGCGCAGTTGTGGATGTTCCGCCGCCCGCTAACCGGAAGCCGCTCGGCGAGTTTTTGCGGATGACGAAGTAGTACACTCCCGCGGCTGCAGATCCCAGCGCAAGAATAATCAGCGCAACCAACCCAACGCTGGGTCCGCCGCCGGATACAGAGCAAGAGCCGGAGCCGTTTGTAGTTGCTGTTTGTAACAGCGGCTGTATTGCGTTAAAGGTTGGGTATTGCAGTTTTAAATTCTGCAAATCAGTTTTGGCGGCTTGCCAATGGCACTGATTGGCGGAGTTATAATCGTTCAGCGCTTGGTCCCATGCGCTCATAAACGCGCCGGATGGTTGCGCTGCGACACCCGCCTGCTGCACATATTCTTTTACAATTGAACTGGCAATAAGGTAGGTAAGGCGCTGTGTGTCTGTGCCGGCGTCTACAAACCCGATGATGGCGCCGCTGGTGTTGATTACCGGTCCGCCGCTGCTGCCCGGCGCGGAAATGCCGGTAACTTCATAAATTAATGTGCCGTCGCTTTGCGTTTTTTCTGATGAAATTTGCCCGCTGTTAACGGAAGGCGATAACAGCCCGCTGAGTGTATTTACGTCACTGTTTGCCGGTGTAAGCAAATCAATAAAAGATCCGCTGGTGGCGTAGTCGGCGTCTCCGGGAAACGCAATTGCCGTTACTTGGTCTTGGATATTTGGCGTGGAAGTTGTGTTCAGCGTAATAAACGGCAGGTCGCTGGCTTCAATTTTGATGATGGCGACATCTTGTTTATCGGGCGTTGAATTGGCGACAATGCGGGTTGCCTGATAGCTGACAACTTGCGCGGTATTTTGCAGCTGCCCAATATATGACGTAGACATATACACCATTGTTTTGGAGACCTGCGCCGTTACGACCATATCGGAAGCGTATTGCTGAAACTGCGCCTGCGCTTCGGCAAGAGAGATATTGTTGGTGGTGGCGTAATCTTGCTCGGCAAGCTGGAGAATGGCGTTTTGGGCCTCTATGTTATTTGTGGCGTCTACCACGTGGTCTGCCGTTAATATGTAGCCGTCGGGACTGATGATGGCGCCGGAGCCGCTGACGTAGGTATAGTAATAGTTGTTGGCTTGCGCCGGAAAATACACGTTTCCGCCGGATGATGAGCAGCTATAGCATACCACCGAGCCGGTTATCTCGGAGATGATGCGCACCACCGCCGGGCTGTCGTATTGCACTGCCGTGCGTGTATCGTGCACACCCGCCATAGGCGCGCTGTGTAATGATATGGTTAAGCCAAAAAGCAGAGCCACGGATAGAAGCGAAAAAAATGAATTTCGCGCTTTGTTAAAGGTGTTCATACAAAACGGCCTCCTTAAAGAGTGTTGGTGTTGCAATATATGTTCAATAATTGCTGCAATGGCAGATACTAGTCGGAAATTTGTCCCGAACGGGCCACGCTCAGCCATACCATCGGCGGCTGCAAACGCTCTCGTTTCGGAACGGCGCCAATCGCGGTTTTTTTGTACACAATCTTACTTTCAATATAACTGCGCGGGAAAAAAAATGGGACATTTTCTTGCGCTGTTATCTGTTATATATGCGGATATTTGCGCGCCGCGGCGAAGATTGTGCGCGAGCCGGGAAATCTTTTCGTAAACCGCGTATAATACGGTTTGACGCCGACATCTGCGCTGCCAGCGGCGGCAGCGAATGATACTGCCAGCAGCCAATCAATACAGTAAAATTTTGAATGATGTAATGATATGCGTATAGATTCTCTTACAGCCGAAAATAAAATTTCACAGGGTAAAAAACAGCGGGAATGGCTGAAGCGACGTTCACCGCAGCACTTAATCGAAGTTGAGAAATTGCTGACAGACTGCGTCGCAATGACTAAACATGGCGGCCCGCCGGATATGGTTATTTTGGGCGCAGGAGCCTGCACAGAAATTCCGCTGCAA
>JAKAOI010000338.1 GCA_021812265.1 Chloroflexota bacterium
ATTCCTTTCAATCCTCACAAAACACCCGCGATAAAATTGTTTTCTTACGGCGTGGTGAAGAGCTTGCGCTCCAAGAGCTGGAAATTATTAAGCGCAAAAAGGCGGCGCTGAGCAATATAGAAAAAGCCACCAAGCGCCGGCTGCAGCGGCTGCAGCGGTTGCGCGAAAAACTTGAAGAAGATTCCCCGGCGTTGCAGTTGCATCCATTAGGTTAAGCTTTTCAGAAAAGCGTCATCGGATTTTTCTGCGGAAAGATCTAAATTTTCCCAAATTTGACCATATTCGCGCAATATATCTGAAGATTGCGCAAAGCCAACCTGCAGCTTTTGCGCTGCCGCAAACGCAGTTAAACGCTGTTTAGCGGCGCTTTTACGCGCCGCAGCGTCTTCACACCAAATTTGAAATACAGCGCCGCTGTCTGCCGCTTGTAACGTTCCAATATACGGAAGGAGACGCGCGCCATGCTCCATTTTCAGCGCAGCCGGCTTCACCAAAGCGCGAATCTGCTTTCTTTCGGAACCGTCAAAAATCACACTCTCAGCAAATCCCCGCTGCCGCAGCCATTCATGAACGCCATTTACTGAATCTTGGACCTCACAATGCGGCAACAACTCCGCCATCTCGGTGTTCTTTTGCGTCTGCGCAGAAAGCATGGGCAAAATGTTTTCAGTTTTAGGGCTGGCAATGCGCCACACCACACCTTCATCACCTGCAATTTTTAACAGCAGCGCCGGCGCAAACTGCACATCAATTTCTTGCGTGGATAGCTGTTCTATCCCTTCCAGATGAAACTGCGCAGCGTATATATCGCGCATAACTTCCTGAAGCGCCTGCTCATTCCAATCTTTTTGGCAAAAAAGCAAAGTTCTGCCGAATGGCCCAAATTGCAGTTGTTCATATTCTGCCGGAATAAGCGGTTCGAGTGTTAAAGCATTAAAAAAAACCATCCGCTCATGGAAGTGAATTTGTCCGATAGAGCGCAACTGCAGAAAATTTTGCAACTGTGAGCCGGCGCTGAGCATATTATTCTGCGCTTCCAATATCTGCGCCGCGCACAAATTATGCGTAATTGATTCTATCAGCGCTGCGCTTACCCCAAGAAATTCACTCACATCCTGTATGCTGTGTATACCTGCTTCACCAACGCAGCGGCACACGCTCAGCTCTAAAAAGGGATATTCAATGGGAAATTGGGTTTGAAAGCGAAGAATAACAGCATAAAACGGCAAATCGAGGTATGCCGCCGCAATAATAGGATTACTCACAGATTGCTGAATACGAGAAAGCGTATAAGAAACGTTTTGTTCTGTATATATCATAGCGATGCAGCCGCTCCGTTATTGCGCCGCGCTGAAAAATTCTGCGGCGTTGATTAAGGTTCCATGTGTATAAATATGATCTGCAATCTCGCGCATTGCGCCGGCAAAAGCGTCATCTTTTGCGTTTTGCAGTGTGGAGGTGTCTCCCACTAGAATGAGCTGACACTTAGCCCTGGAAAGAGCAACATTTAATCTGGTCTGCTCGGCCAAAAATCCGACAGAACGCTGCTCGCTGCTGCGAGTAAACCCAAACAAAATAATATCGCGTTCACTGCCCTGAAAAGCGTCTACCGTGCTGATTGATTCCCAAATAACCGTTTTTTGTTCAGCGCCAAATTTTTGCAGCAGCAAATTTCTGATATATCGCGCCTGTTCGCGGTACGGAACGATGACGCCGGCGCTGATTTGCGGATGTTCGATAAGGATTTTGCCAAACAAATCTGCTAAAATTTCAGCTTCACGAATATTTATAAATCCTTTATGTTTTATGTGTTGTTTTTCACGGCGGTTTGCCAAATCGGCCGTATCAATAAAAACAATCCGTCTGTCGAAAAGCGGAACAGAATTTTCGGCGGCGCGTTGTTGCGCTGAATCATCGGTAAGAATTTCGGAATGATAAAAAAGTTTTGAAACAAGATCGGCAATTTCAGGGGACATACGATATTGAATATTCAGCAATGTTTTATGCGCATTTGGGGTTGCAGTAAACAGCTCGGCAAAAACACTTTTCGCGCGGATATTGCGCACAAACGCGCTTGATTCCGCTGCTCGTGACTGCCCTGCGCCGGATTTAGTGTCAAACCACTGCTGGAAATCAAACTTCTCCGCCGGCGGCAGCTGCATATCGTCTCCCGCTAAAATGGTTTTGCGCGCGCGAGCCATAGGAATCAGCGCATCGATAAGGGAACACTGGCCGGCTTCATCAACTATCGCCACATCAAAATATTGTTCTTCCGGGGGCAGCGCAATAGCAGATCCAATAGTGGTAGTGGCAACGATCCGCGCAGAGCGAGTTATGGTGTTCGGCAGCCAGCTTTCACTGTTTTGCAAGGCTGTTGACCAATCTTGCAAAACAGCGGCTTGCCGGGCGCGCAATTCGGCGGAATGCGCATGATTTAGCAGGCGGGCGCTGGCGCGAATAGCAGATGTTTGCGGAACGGTTTCAGGAAAATTGCAATATGCGCCACCGGCGGCAAAAATACCTTCAATACGTTTTACGATTTGCCGCCGGAGATCCTCAGTTTCGCGTATACGATTATCCAGCGCAGCAATAGGCGGGCTTTGTAATTTTGCCGCCAGTTCGTTACTCATCGTTACATATTTTTGCTGAATTGCATTGCTGCGATCAGAAATTTGCTGCAGATTTTGCAGAGCGCGCCGCAAATGTTGTTCTGTTTGGCGCATTCGCCAATTATGCGCTAGTTTATTCCAAAAACTTACTTTGCGCTGCCGCAATTCTGCGAGCCGCGCTTCTAACAGATGAATCTGCTTTTGGGCGGCGTCATAATCGTCTAAAGATTTTGCATAAGCCGCGCGGTTTGCAGGCAAAGGCTTATGATATGGCGCGCGTATCCGGTTAATTTGCTTATCTTTTTCCTGCCGCAACCGAGCAATAGCGCGCTCATTTTTTTCACACAGATGCAATTCTGCAGCCAGTTCTTGTTCAAATTTGTGCAGCAATTTGGGGTTGCGGGCATATTCTTGCAGCTGTTGCAGGCGTATCTCACAGTTTTTTACAGCGTTTTTTCTTTGTTCTTCGGCCTGTGCCTCGGCGGTAAAGCGTATCATCTCATCCGAAAATCGCTCTTCTTTGCCGGCGCGAATGCGCAAGCACACATCCGGGACAGATTTCAGTGCGGTATCTGCAGCTTTATTGCTGTGCGCGGTAAGCAGCACGCGCGCGCCATTTTGCGCATAATATACCGCCAGTTCGCTGACAGTTTTCGTTTTCCCTGTGCCGGGTGGGCCTTTAATTAAATAAACATCTTTTGCCGCTATAGCGTTTTGAATGGCGGCTGCTTGTGTTTGATTCAATGTTGCCGGCGCAATAAAATTTTGCGCGGCAAGAGCCGGCGGTTGAAAATTTTTGCCTAACAACGCTTCAACAAGATAGGGGTTTTCTGCAGCTCGTTCGCG
>JAKAOI010000006.1 GCA_021812265.1 Chloroflexota bacterium
CAGCTCAGTAAACGTGCTTTGCCCAAACCCTATCAGCCATTGAATGGGGAAGCGTAAGGTAACAAACCCTACCGCCAGGCCGGCAATAAATAGCCCAACCCCGATAAGCATAAACGGAAAAGCATAGCGTTTCTCTTTTTTTGTGAGCGCCGGATAGAAAAAGGCCCACACCTGATAGAGCCATACCGGCGCGGCAAGCGCCAAGCCTACAGCAACCGAAAGCTTCAGCACTACTGAAAAGCCTTCTCCTACACCTGTCACTACCAATTTAGGATGTCCCGCAGCCAGTGAAAATTCATTTGCAGTAACTGGCAGCGGCAGCAGCAGGAATTTGAGAATGGGATTATAAAATATAAAAGCAACAACGCTTAAGATGACAACGGCGATAGCGCAGATAAAAATTCTTTTGCGCAATTCGTCCAGATGCTCAACAAGCGTCATTTGGCCGCCAATTTCCTCAGCCGAACCGGATATATATTCATCTTCAGGATGCTGAGCTGTGTTTGAGTCAAAATCTGTTTGTGTTGAAGCCATAACGGCATATCCTGTAATAAAATATTGCGGAAACTACCGGCCCCAATTTTGCCGGAATAGCGTTCATATCCGCACATATAGGGGATATCGGATTTGTTATATGTTTTAAATAAATGTTACGTATATCACCAAATTGCGCCGAGCAAAAACATAACCCATACGTTTACAAACTGACAATAACCGGAACACGTGCGGCGCCCCAATATATTCTCAGTTAAACATATTTAAGTATGCTGTTCAAATGTTTCGGCAGAAGCTGCGGCTTCTTTATGTTCTTCAGTTGGTTCTGTAACGGAAACGGCAGAAGCTGCGGCTGTTTCCGAAGGTTGGACCGGCTGCGGCATAAGAGCCTGCGTTATGGGGCTTTGAATTTCATTTAATGATTTGCGAAACGCCTGATATGTTTTGCCCAGCGAACTCGCCAACTCTGGCAGACGCTTTGGCCCAAATACAAGCAGAGCAATTACCATAATGATTGCCCAATCTAAAGGACGGAACGGCATCTTTGGAGGTCCACCTTTCATATGTAAAGCATAAAAACTAAAACAAGCTTTACGATCTGTCTTATATTATAAATTATTTCGGGCCAGAATAACATCTTTTCCGCAAATAGCATATCAATCGTCCGAAGCTTCGGCAACAGGTTTATCATAGTATGCTTTCAGCTCATTGCGTATTAGCTCAAAGTTTTTCCATTGCTTCGGTGTATAAATATGATATTCGCCGTCACATGTGTCTGCCAGCAGATTCTCAACACATTTCCGGTGAGGAAGCAGCCGAATCCGTATGCGATCTTCATCAACATCTATCCAAATATGTCTGCGTGTATACCCCGTGCCCCATTTCATAATAACGCCCGAGCTATACTCCTCAAACCAGCCGCGCCCTTTCAAAAGCTGCGTATTAAATTCCTGCAAAATATTCGGTATTCTGCTTTCGCGCAACACTTTCTTGGCGTTTTCAAACCGTTCGGCGCGCGCCGACTCTGAAATTTCCTCAAATGGATCGGTGTCGGAAATATCTTGCTGCATAATCTGTTCATTACCTTTGCATACTGTTCTTAATCATCATTATACAAATTTTTACGCAATTTCGCCCGAAAAAAAATTGTTACCACCGAAACCATATCGCCATAAAAAGATTAGGGCTTTCTCTTGAAAGAGAAGCGCATGGTTCTCGTATCTGCAACAAAGGGAGGTCTGGAACCCCGTACAAGGGCGGCGACCCTTGTACATCCCCGATGTTCCATGCTGCAGCAAAAGTCCTGAAGATACAGAGCTACAACAGCACAAATCTTCCCGCCAAATTTAAGCGCTTCAATAAACTATAGCATATTTCCTTGAATCTGCATAGTTCCTTACCAATGTATCTTGACTTTATACATAAGAATTCAGTACGTTATTAATATAGTCAATCATGACCATATTAGCCGAATATTCTGCGCGCTGTTCTCAGCGCGAACATAGCATATGATTTGGAGATTTACCAATATGAACATAAACCACACTTCTGATCGTTTCAGCTTCTTAAGAGGCGCATTCGTCGTTAACATCGGGCTGCTTGCCGTACTATATTTCTTTGGAATGTACATAAATATCTATGGTTTTGGAACAATGAACAGCTTTCCAATACTGACACATATGATTATAGCAACCGCATTGGCGTTGGTAAGCGTTGCCACCATCGCAGCCAGTTTTATCGAAAAAAGAGTCAAACATATTTATGCCGCGGTGGCCAGCATCGTATGTGTTGGTGTTGCGTTTACCGGCGGTATGTTTTTTATTATAAGCGGACAGCAAAATGTATTTTCGCTGATTATGGCGATGGGATTTCTTGGCGCGCTGCTTGCCAACATGTGGGGAGCCGCTTTACCAAAATAGCAAAAGCAGCGCAATAGAGAAGCATATGAAACGGAAGAGATGTTAAACATCTCTTCCGCAATTTTATCCATCAAGAAGCAATCGAAAGCAGGGCAATTAAAACTCAGCCATCAATTTAGCAAGCGCTTCGCGGCTGGGCCGGACCTGCTCTTCCTTCATCATCGACAATGGGGTTTCCGAAAGATTGCTCAGTTCACTCACTGTCGGCCGATCCTCATTAATATAAATCAGACCGGTAATAAATTCCTGTTTTAAATGCGCCTCTTCCAATACTTTCAGCGCCGCAAATTTATCACGCGGATCATATTTAGAATCGAGTTTGTGAAGTCGCAGCACCGAACCGTCAAACATTTCAACATCCGCAACTTCGCCTTCATTATAGTTTACTGTCAATTCTTCCCGCGCCGGCACAAAAGAAACATCTGTTACAACATCCTCATGCGCCTTGCCATAGGAATAGCTTTTGGTAGATTCTTCGTGATCATTAAACGTAACACATGGGCTGATGATATCAATAACCGCCGTGCCACGATGGCTGAACGCCGCTTTTAGCAGTGTTTCCACTTGGCGGGGATCGCCGGCAAATGAACGCGCGACAAATCCGCAATCCATAACCAGCGCCTCTAAACACACATCCAGCGGAGGAAGTTCATTGCGGCCGGCGTGCTTCAGTTCTTGGCCTTCATCTGCAGTGGCAGAAAACTGGCCTTTCGTTAAACCATACACACCATTATTTTCAATGATATACACCATTGGGGTATTGCGACGCACCATGTGCTTAAACTGGCCCATACCAATACTGGCGGTGTCACCATCGCCGCTGACACCGACTGCAACCAAATTATGGTTTGCCAAAATGGCGCCGGTTGCCATAGAAGGCATTCTGCCGTGCAAGCCATTTATGCCATGCGACTGGCCAAGAAAATACGCCGGGCTTTTGCTGGAACAGCCAATGCCGCTTAATTTAATCACTCGTTTAGGATTGATCGACAAATCATAGGCAACGGTTATAATACGCGAAGAAATGGAATCATGGCCGCAGCCTTTGCACAGCGTTGAAGCGCCGCCCTTATAATCATTTCGGCTCAGGCCAATAAAATTTACTTCCTGAGAAGGAGGTTCTTGCAAAGACATAGTTATTGTTGCTCCTTTTCCAGAATTGACGCGGCAATCCACTCACTTGAAAGCGACCAACCGTCGCATTTAGATATTGAAACAATCCGTGACGCGCAATCCGGGGCCTCAGTCATAAGGACCTTTGCCATTTGGCCGTCAAAATTGCTTTCCACAACATACAAGCGTTTATATGCGCGCATAAAATCTAAAGCTTCCTGAGTAACCGGAAGCGCCTTTAATCTGGCATAACTGGTTTTCAAGCCGATAGCGTTCAGGCGATACCGCGCCTCGGCAATAGCGGCGTCGGTAGAGCCATACGCAATAATTCCGACTTCAGCGCCGTCAACGGAATCTATCACGGGGGAAGGAACAATGGTGCGGGCAAATTCATGTTTCCGGGCCAATCTTCTCAAGTTTTCTTCCCATTCATCCGGTTTTTCCGTATACACTGCTTTGCTGTTGTGTCCGCTGCCGCGAGTAAAGTAAGCGGCATAGGGGCTATCGGTTCCGGGCAGCGTTCGCGGGCCAACGCCATCTTTATCGGCGCTGTCATCATAGCGGTTAAACGTTTTCAGTTCATTTAACTGTTCGGCGGTTAACACTTTGCCGCGGTCCATCGGCTTATCGGGATATTGGAACTGCTGGCTCATCCATGTATTCATGCCAAGATCCAAATCACTCAGCACAAACACAGGTGTTTGCAGGCGTTCTGCAAGATCGAACGATTTCCAGCCAAATTCAAAGCATTCTTCCATATTTGCCGGCAGCAAAATAATATGGCGGGTATCGCCATGCCCCAAGTAATAAACGGTTAAAATATCTCCTTGAGAAACACGGGTGGGCATACCGGTAGATGGTCCCATGCGTGTTACATCCCACACCACCAGCGGAATATCAGTGAAATACGCATAACCGGCGTACTCTGTCATTAACGCAATGCCGGGGCCAGAGGTAGCGGTTAAGGCGCGCGCGCCAGCCCATCCGGCGCCAACCAGCATGCCGATGGCGGCGATTTCATCTTCAGCCTGAACCACTGCAAACGTCGCTTTTTTCGTTTCGGGTTCCATGCGCAATGCTTTAGCGTAATGCGTCAATTCTTCGACTAAACTGGTAGAAGGTGTGATAGGATACCATGCAACAAATGTAACACCGCCAAAAATGGCGCCCAACGCGCTGGCGGTATTGCCATCAATTTGAATCATATCCTGAGTCATATTCATACGCTCAACGCGGAAAGAATCGTTTTTCACAATATTTGCGCGCACATACTCTGCCGCCGCTGTAACAACAGCCATGTTAGAGTCTACCGGTTTCCGTTTTCCGTTAAAGTGATGCAGCAGCGCGTTTTCAATTTCCGCAAACTCTATTCCCAGCAATTCTGCCAACGCGCCGACATACACCATATTTGCGGCGTAGGTAAGCAGTTTGGCGGTTAAGCCTGAAGATTTGGCAAGCTGCAAAACAGGCAGAGAATAATACGTTACATCGCTGCGCGTTTCAGTTATTTTCCATTCAGTGGGATATATAACCATACCGCCGGCAGGAACTTTAGCAATATCATCAGCAGCAGTAGCGCGGTTCATTGCCACCAAAATTTCGGATGTTTCCCTGCGGGCAATAAATCCTTCACTGCTCAACCGAATAATATACCAAGTTGGCAGTCCGGAAATATTTGATGGAAACAAATTTTTACCGCTGGTAGGAATACCCATTTTAAATAATGCTCGGGTAATAACAGCGTTGGCAGTTTGGCTGCCGGAACCGTTTACCGTTGCCGCAATAATAGAAAAATTATTGACACCTACTTTTGTGCGCAGAGAATCATCTCGTTTCTCAAGCACTGCGCTCATAGTTGAAGGCCGCCTTTCATATAAATTTACGTTCAATTTTAGTACGGCTACGCGCTAGGCCAGGCAAAATCAGGCGGCAGGCCATATACCTCAGCTCATCACTGCGGAAGCGCGTTGGTAGTCGCTTATGTCTTTAATAATACCACTCTTCAGAAGAGCATGACACGACAAATCTATGCAGAAAAATCCGCAAATTTACCGGAAAATATTGTATGAGACCTATTAAGATGCCAGATCACGGTAATTAAACGTATTTTATCCTGTTTTTTATATGATCTGCGCCGATAACTCTTTGTTGAAAGAGGAATTTTATGCGTGATGAGCAATCGGCGGATGAATCTTCCGCCAATATTCGCAACAGGCACCCCCGTATTGAGTGGTTTGAAGCGCTTTTAGCGTACCGCCGCTGGCACACTATTGCCGAAGCCAGCAGAAGGTTGGGTGTAAGCCAAGATCTTTTAAGCGAACGGATTCGGCTGCTGGAAGAATGGTTCAGCCATAATCTTTTTGAAAGATCGCTGCCACACCAACGATTAACGCCAAAATTAAACGCCTACGGAGATCGTTACCTCTCGTACATGCAACAAATCGTTGCGTCATTTGAAGATTTACAATCTGTGCTTGATTCTCCGCAAAATCGCGGCCAATTTATTGTCGCCCTTCCCGAAAGCCTTGCCACCGGGCTGCTGGCCGACGTGCGCAACGCCATATACAACCAAGGCTCGCTGCCTGCCGGCGGCTGGCGATTCATCACTGCGCGCAGCGCCGTTGTGCGCGCCGAAATCATTCAGAAAAAAGCCACAATCGGCTTATTGGTTGAACGCGAACCCTACATCGACCGAGATTTAACTGTAGAGCCGATTGCCCGCAGCCCCATGTGCCTGTTCTGCGCGGCGCGTCATCCGTTTGCGCACCGTTCGCATCGCGTTTCATTTGATGAATTAAGCAATGAGGTGATAGTTGTAGACAAAGAAATGTCTACGTACCGGGCAATATTTGAAAGTTTGCTGCGCCGCGCCAGAGTTCCTGTTATGCAAAAAGACGCCTTTTCAAATATCGAAGCTGTAAAATCTGCCGTAAAAGCCGGGCCGGGTGTAGCAATGCTGCCTTATTTTGCCATTGCCGATGAAGTGAAGGAAGGTAAATTAGCGCTCGTGAAGATGAACAATGATGAGCCGGTTTATGTACAAATTTTAATTGCTTATCATCCGGAAAACAAGCTGGAATCATCCATTATGCGCGATTTAATGAATGAATTTCGCAATCAAGGCAAAAATTTGCCAAAACCGGAAAAAGACTTCAATTAACGCTTTCACAACGCGCTGCGCAACATGAGCTGCTTCTTACGCAGCTCAACACAAAAATCACAGGCCAAAGCAGCTGCTATAAGCGCTTCCATAAAAGCAATATATTCCTGCGCGAAGCCGGTTCCGGCGCTTGCAAAGAGTTATTTACGATTTTTTGGCGCCGATTCCATGGCAAAATTTATATTTCTGCTTACTTCCGCAAGGGCACGGAGCATTGGGATTTGCCGGTGGCTGAATAACAGGTTTTACCGCCGGACCGGAAATAGTATTTTTTCGGTTTGGCGCATGCGCCGCCGCGGGCAGCGACAACGGATTTTCCGCCACAGCTACACCTGTATTTGTGTTGGTTATTTTCGCCTGTTTATTATGACCTGTCGATTTTTTAGCAGATTTTTTATTTTCTTTGCGCGAAATCGCCACCGGTTCTTTAGCAGGTTGGCCATCCGGCAATTCTTGTGGCGGAGGCGCGGCCTGAAACTGCAATTCTGTTAACAGCACCGATTCGGTAACATAATGCTGAATACTCTTTTTTAGGCTATCAAATGCTTTAAACGCTTCCCGCTTAAATTCTACCAGCGGATCTGCCTGCGCCATGCCGCGTAAACCAATGCTGGAACGCAGCTCATCCAGCATATCGATATGCTCCATCCACAGTGAATCCACAACCCGCAACAGCGAATTGCGTTCGATCGCGTTCATAAAAACCGAAACATCCATAGCGGCTCCCGGTATTTTATCAAGCTCAGACTGAATGCGTTCTTCTTTCGCTTCATAGCCGGCAACAGCCCAATCAACGCATCGATTGATGAATTGATCTTTTTTCAGTTGGTGAATATTATCCGGCACAATATCATCCGGCAGCGGAATACGCCAATGTTCAAATTGCGCAAAAATTGCCTGCAAATTCCACGTTTCGGGACCGCCGGAACTGCAGGCAGTTTCGCAGACAGCTTCCGTTTCACTGCGTATCATATTTAAAATACGGTCATGCAGCTCTATGCCCCGCAAAATTGCTTGACGATCCCCATAAATAGTTTCTCTTTGCCGCGCAATAACATCATCGTATTCTACAACATGTTTGCGAATATCAAAATAATACGCCTCTACTTTTTGCTGCGCCTGCTCAATAACTTTGCTCGCCATAGCGTTTTCAATGGGTATTTCTTCATCCATTCTCAGCAAATTCATCAAACCAGAAACCCGTTCACCGCCAAAACGCACTAAAAGCTCATCTTCCAAAGAAAGATAAAAACGCGAAATACCGGGGTCTCCCTGCCGGCCGGCGCGACCGCGAAGCTGGTTATCTATGCGGCGGGAATCATGGCGTTCTGTTCCAATGACGCAAAGGCCGCCAAGCTCGACAACTTTTTTGCGCTCTTCCTCGCAGATATCTTTTGCTTTTGTTTGCGCGTCAATCCAATCATTTTCAGTGGCAATTTCTTCATCAATATCCAGTTCACCCAAAATTTCGCGCGCCAGCTTTTCAGGGTTGCCGCCAAGCAAAATATCGGTGCCGCGACCTGCCATATTTGTAGAAATAGTAACGGCGCCCAGCCGGCCGGCCTGCGCAATAATTTCCGCTTCGCGGGCATGGTTTTTCGCATTTAAAATTTCATGCGGCACACCGGCGCGAAACAGCATTGTTGAAACCCGTTCGGAATGCGCAACCGATGTAGTGCCAATTAACACCGGCTGGCCCGCTTCGTGCCGGTCCTTTACCTCATTCACAACAGCGTGATATTTTGCCGAAGCAGATTTAAAGATATAATCGGTTTCATCATTGCGAATCATTGGCCGATTCGTGGGAACCACCACTACATCCAAATGATAAATTTTATCAAATTCCTGCGCCTCTGTTAAAGCAGTGCCGGTCATTCCCCCCAGTTTATGATACAAACGGAAATAATTCTGAAAAGTAATAGTAGCAACTGTGCGGTTTTCCTCTCGCACTTTCACACGTTCCTTAGCTTCAATTGCTTGGTGCAGCCCTTCATTAAACCGCCGACCCTCCATTAAGCGGCCGGTATGCTCATCAACAATAATAACTTCCCCATTTTTCACGACATAATCTTTATCACGATGCATAACAATCTGTGCTTTTATAGCGTTTTCCATAAAGCGTGTATATATTGGGTTGCTATAAATTTCCGGAATACCCAGCGCCGCTTCCACCTTATCAATACCATGTTCATTAATCAATACGGTTTTGGTGCGTTGATCGATTTCGTAATCTTCCGTTTCCTGCAGTAGATGGGTTACGCTCGCAAACTTATGATACATCTCGGCAGATTCAAGGGTCGGCGCAGAAATAATTAAAGGTGTGCGCGCTTCATCAATAAGAATATTATCAATTTCGTCTACAATAGCGTAGCGCAGTTCGCGCTGCGTGCAGCCTTCCAGCGACTGCGACATATTATCGCGCAGATAGTCAAACCCAAACTCATTATTTGTGCCATACGTTACATCGGAATGATATGCGCTGCGTTTTTCTTCAAAACTGCCGTGTTCAACACCGCTAAGAATGCAGCCAACCGAGAGACCTAAAAAACGATAAATCCTTCCCATCCACTCGGCGTGATACTGCGCCAAATAATCGTTAACAGTGACAACATGAACCCCGCGCCCAGTGAGCGCGTTCAAAAACACCGGCAATGTAGCAACGAGTGTTTTTCCTTCACCGGTGCGCATTTCGGCAATTTTGCCTTGATGCAAAATAACGCCGCCGATAAGCTGCATATCAAAATGCCGCTGACCAATGGCGCGCACACTAGCTTCGCGGACCATGGCAAAAGCTTCGGGCAGCAATGTATCCAGATGTTCTTCTTGTTCTGCGTCTTCGGTATTTTCCAGCTCCGCGCGCATTTCAGCAACCCGGCTGCGCATATCATCATCGCTCAGCGCTTTTATATCATCTTCCAAGTCATTAATGGCGCTGACTATCGGCCGTATTTTTCGCAGTTCTTTTTCGTTGGGGTCACCGAACATTTTTGTAATAAAGCTCATAACAGAAACCAAGATCCTTTACTATATACGCAAAAAAGACCGCATATTAAGAAACGCTTGGGGCAAGTTCTTCTTCGTCTTCTTCGTCGGTAATTTCACGAAAATCTTTTGGGTCATCCAGCCGGTCGGTATATAAAATACCGTCTAAGTGGTCAATTTCGTGCTGCAGCACGCGCGCAAACCAGCCTTTTGCTGTAATGCGGACTACAACACCATGTTCATTTTTTCCTTTTACAAGGATTTGTTCTGCGCGGCGAATATTATCTCCAACATATCCGGGAATGCTTAAGCAGCCTTCCGTGCCTTTTACTTCACCGCTTTGTTTTAAAATTTCCGGATTAACCAATACGGCGTGTTCATCCTCATATTCTGCGACAAGCACGCGCAAAGGGACGCCTATCTGCGGGGCAGCTAAGCCAACCCCGGGAGCGTCCTTCATCGTTTCTTGCATATCGCGAACAAGGCGGATAAGCATGGTGTCGAAATTAGTTACTTTCTTTGCTTTTTCACGCAGAACCCGCCCTTTGGGAGAGTTAACCGTTACAATAGTACGTATTGCCATAAATTGGAGGTCCTTTAATGTATTGAAAAACGTATCATACACCATTTAAGAGTATATGATATTTTATCGGCGTGACGCAATTTATGGCGGCATTTGCGCTATACTGCAGCCCGGTTAACCACTGCGTTTATCCGTTCAATAGCAATTTGGATTTGTTCGATGGAATTTGCGTAAGAAAAGCGCAGATATCCTTCGCCATAAGAGCCAAATGCAGTGCCGGCCAGCGCAGCCACACCACCTTCATACAGCAGTAAATCGGCAAATTCTTTTGATGTTTTTCCGGTTTCACGAATATTGGGAAATACATAAAAAGCGCCTTTAGGAGTGCGGCAGCTTATGCCTTTAATGGAATTCAGCCCGGCGACAATATGATCGCGGCGCTTGCGAAATTCTTCCACCATCTCTTCGGAAGCGGTTTGGGGACCGGTTAGGGCCTCCACGCCGGCCATTTGGGTAAACGCCGCAGTGCAGCTATTAGAATTGGTCATCAGCCGAGAAATATGTTTGGCCAACTCTTCCGGCATAATGCCATAGCCCAAGCGCCAGCCGGTCATCGCATAAATCTTAGAAAATCCGTCCAGAATGATAGTGCGTTCTTTCATGCCCGGAAACGACGCAATGGAAACATGCGAGCCTTCATACAGCATGCGAGAATAAATTTCATCGGATAGCACCATCAGGTCCGGATATTTTACGACTTCAGCGGCAATCGCTTCCAATTCCGCATAACTCAGCGCGCTGCCGGTTGGGTTATGCGGTGAATTTAAGATAATCAGACGGGTTTTTTCGTTGATGTGTGATAACAGCTGCGGCACATCCGGTGAAAAATCATGATCTTCCAACATAGGAATCGGCACAGCTTTCGCGCCGCTGAAGTTGATCATCGACTCATAGATCGGGAATCCGGGATTGGGATACAAAACCTCGGACCCGGTATCGGCCAAGGCCAGCAGCGCATAGAACATAATGGGCTTGCCGCCTGGGGTCACTACAACTTCACTCGGCGTAAACGCAATGCCTCGACGCATTGTGGCGTCGTGCGCAATCGCTTCCAACAAAGCAGGAATGCCGGAAGATGGTGTGTAATGTGTATAGCCGTTTTGCAGCGCGCGAACGCCTGCGTCAATAATAGTGTGCGGAGTATCAAAATCGGGTTCACCGATTTCTAAATGAACGATATTTCTGCCCTCAGCTTCAAGGGCGCGCGCCCGGGCCAGCACTTCAAAGGCTGTTTCGGTGCCCAGTCGAGACATTCTATCTGAAAGTCGCATCACTGAGATTCCTTTTGATAAGTTGAGTAGTATCGCGTGTTTGATGTAATTTACAATACTTCAAAGGTTCGCGGCAGTGTTTGCCGCAGCGTGCCCACCGCTTCGGGGTTCAGCCCGTTTGGCAGTTTTTCGCCGCGCAGACCGGCCAGCAAGTTATATGCGGCTATTTCGGCCATATGCGTGCGGGTCGTTTCACTGGCGCTGGCAATATGCGGAACCACAATACAATTTGGCATGTTTACGAGCGGGTGGTCGGCGCGCAGCGGTTCCGGATCGATAACATCCAGCGCGGCGCCGCCAATAACGCCGTTTTGCAGCGCTTCGGTCAGGGCTTCGGTATCGATAATCGGGCCGCGCGCGGTATTAATGACGATGGCGGTTTTCTTCATTTTGCTAAAAGCGTCTTTACTCAGCAAATGGCGTGTTTCCGCCGTTAACGGAGTATGCACACTGATAAAATCGGCGGACCGCAAAACATCATCGAAAGAAGCATATTCCAGCCCCATGCTGGCTTCCAGATCTTCCCGGCGATACATATCCGTATAGAGCACACGCATATCAAAGCCGCGCGCGCGTTTTGCCATTTCTACGCCAATGCGGCCAAGGCCCACAAGCCCCAATACCGAGTGATGCACATCCTGCCCCATCAACAGCATTGGCCCCCATGTTTGCCATTGGTCGTTGCGCACATATTCTATTCCTTCCGGTATCCGGCGCGCAAGCGACATCAGCAGCGCAAAAGCAAAATCTGCTGTTGTTTCGGTCAGCACACCGGGGGTATGCCCCACCAAAATGCCGCGGTTTGTTGCGGAAGGAATATCAATATTATCGAAACCCACGGCAAAATTGCTGACAACCCGCAACTGTGGGCAGCTATCCATAAAATGCGCGTCGATGCGGTCTGTCAGCAAGCTGACAACTCCATCGCAGGCTTGGGAATGTTCGAGTAATACTTCGTAAGAGGGAGGTAAATCTTCAACCCACAAATCAACATCACAATACTCACGAATCACCTTCAGTCCGCCTTCCGGTATAATTCGTGTAACAAACACCTTTGGTTTTGCCATAACTAGCATAGCTCACTTTCTGCATTTGCGCGTTGGGAAATATGCTATATTTCCGTCCCCAAAAACGTACCCAAAGAAGACACCGTGATGTCGTTCTTCAGTGTTCTTTTCCTGGTTCTTTGAGTCAGCAAGAAATGCAAGCATTTCTCATCTTACTTACTCTCCCCAGGCGTGAATTCCCGATGGACTTGCGGTACGCATATGCGCTATATCACGCTCACAGAGAGGAGCGTACCTATCAGCGCCTTGGAAGATGTGAACAGAAAAGTCTCTATTTGGGTAAAAAATAAGAAACGTATTTTGACCCTTAAAAGGCGCTGCGCTGCGCCTTTGCACAGCAATCAGCGGCGTTTCGGTTTTCGATTTGAAGCGTCGTCATCATGAAAATGTCCAAAACTTTCCGCTTCTTCTCCGCTTAAATCGATATCATCCTCACCAAAATCTGATTTCAGCCGTGAAAGAATATCCTCATCGGTGTCATCTTCATTAATGGAAAGATCCGACGCATCCGAACTGGCGCCAAATCCCAGTTTGGCAAGTTCAGATAAGGATGTTAACACATGGCGGGAATCGCCGCTGGATTTCGGCTTCTGTTTTTTGGGAGTAGATTTTGACATGAAAATATCGCCGAAAGGATCGTCATCCTTTATATTCGAGGATGTTTCCGCTGTGTTTGACGACATAGCAAATTCACTGTCCTGATCCATTTCATCAGAATAATCTGCTTCTTCCTCTTCTTCATCCGCCAAAGATATATCTGCGGAAGACACCGGCTTCATCCCTGCTTCCTCCCGCGCAATTCCTATCCAATATTGTGAATAATAGTGTGGCCGATCCATATTTTTAAGCAACCGCCGTTTTACCTTCGTATAGTGCCTTTTATATTTGAATATTAAAAGGCGCAGTAATTAGATACTGCGCTTATATTGATCCATAATTTTGCGGGAAATGTCAAGTTTTACCGCCTCATACCGTTTGACCGCTCAGCCTATTTCCAATTCAACATGTCATCGATAATCGATTTAGTGATAATCATGCGCTGAACTTGGCTGGTGCCTTCTACAATGGTAAGCTGCCGCGCGTCGCGATAGTAGCGCTCTACAGGGTGATCCATCATATACCCATTGCCGCCTAAAATTTGTACGGCAGTATCGGCCGCCATCACCGCTGTTTCCGTTGAAAACGCTTTAGCCATAGATAAGATATGCGCGTGTTCCCGATCGGCGTGGCCGTCATCAACCGTTTGGCAGGCGTTATACGTCAGCCAGCGTGAAGCTTCAACACGCATTGCCACATCGGCAATCATCATTTGAATTGCCTGATGTTCAATAATCGGTTTTTGGAACGTTACACGCTGCCGCGCATAATCCACCGCATATTGCAACGCGCCTTCGGCGGCGCCTAAACCACGCGCGGCAACTATCGGCCGAACGGAATTAAGATTCCACATAATGGCTTTAAAGCCATTGTTTACTTCACCGATAATGTTGGCCGCCGGCACTTTTGCTTCATCAAAAATCAATTCACAGGTCGGAACGCCGCGCACACCCATTTTTTTATCAGAGTTGCCTACGCGGAATCCCGGAGTGTCTTTATCGACCACAAATACGGTAAAACCTTTTGAGCCGGCGCGCAAATCAGTTTTTGTGGCTATAAGAAAGAAATCGGCGACGTTTGCCCCCGATATCCAATGCTTTGTTCCGGTTATGCGATAAAAATCGCCGTCTTTTTCGGCTTTTGTTTGAATATTGGCAGAATCTGAACCGGCGCCCGGTTCCGTTAACCCAAATGCGCCGCGAATTTCACCCAGCGCAGTGCCTTGGCCATACTTTCGTTTTTGTTCTTCGGTTCCAAACCGCATAATAGCGGACGTAGAAAGTTTTGTTAACAGCAATATCAGCGCGCAGGCATTATCAACCTTGGCCACTTCTTCCACAGCCAGCCCCAAGCCAAGGGTCCCGGCGCCGCTGCCGCCATATTCTTCCGGAAAATTCAAGCCCAGCAGGCCGGTTTCTTTAAATACCTGATAAATATCTTCGGGATACACACCCGTCTCATCCAATTCAGCAGAACGGGGTTTAATAACTTCCTGCGCAATTTTGCGCGCAGTCTGTCGAATCATTTCCTGTTCCGGCGTTAAACCAAAATCCATGAAATAAAGCTCCTCGCGAGCACGGCGTTGGGCCGCGTGATAATTGCAGAGCAGCTTTCCCGCCTGCAGCAAAAAAAACCGCTCTGCACAATAATGTTCTCTTATGCAGTATAAACCACTTTCGGTATTGCCGTTGAAAACGCCGTTTTTTCAAGACATTTTCAACAGAACTTTGCCCTTGGTTCCCCGCGACGCCAACGCTTCTTGCGCCTTTCCGGCTTGCTCGAGCGGATATATTGAATCAATACGCACATCCAATTCTCCGGCGGCAATCCAGCCAAACAGATCATTTGCCCGCCACAGCAGCTCATCGCGGGTTTGGATATAGTGCTTTAAAGACGGTCTGGTAACAAACAGCGAACCGCGCGCGTTTAACACCTGTAAATCCAATGGAGGAACGGCGCCGCTGGACTGGCCAAACAACACAAGGTATCCGCGCGGGCGCAGGCTTTGCAAACTTCCGTCAAACGTCGTTTTACCTACCGAATCATACACTACATGGGCGCCCAACCCATCCGTCAAACGCAGCGTCTCTTCGGCAAAATTATGCCGAGTATAATTTACAACATAATCAGCGCCGGCTTTGCGCGCAAGATCTGCCTTTTCCTCGGTAGAAACCGTGCCAATAACCGTTGCGCCGCGCTTCTTAGCAATTTGTGTCAGCAGCAAGCCAACACCGCCGGCGGCGGCGTGCGCCACGGCAACATCTTTTTCTTGCAGCAGATAAGAGCTATAGGTGAGGTAATGCGCTGTCATGCCTTGCAGCATAACCGCCGCGGCTATACTTAAATCTACCCGTTCGGGAACCGCCACCAACTGTTCGGCCGGCGTAACGCAATATTCGGCGTAAGCGCCGGGCTGCATAGCAAACGCCACACGCTCCCCAAGTGTAAAGCCGGTAACACCTGCGCCGAGCGCGTCTATAACGCCTGCGCCTTCGCTGCCCAATGTGGCAGGCAACGAAACCGAGTAGGCGCCTGTGCGTTGATAGATATCGACAAAATTTACTCCGGCATATTCCAGTTTTACCAGAACCTGACCCGGCCCCGGCTGAGGAACAGGAATATCCGACAACACAAGAGCTTCCGGACCGCCATAGCTTACTAAACGAATTGCTTTCATGACACTGTTTCCTTCCCAAGCTTTTTCATTCGCGGCGCATAAGGCTTTGCAGTATATCAACTGACGCCGCGGCGCTGTTTTCTTTTATTGTACTGCAATTTGAGGAGCAACGCCTATATACCGCAATTCAATGCTGCGATGTATAACACGCGACAAAAACATTGGGATGATCACAGGCCAAAGCTTCTTGCTCTGGGATTTTTGGGGATATTCCCCAAAATTTTCTTTTTCTTGCTTCCATAAAAGAGCAAAAAAAAAGAACTCAT